>NZ_CP013659.2:3275000-3277500 GCF_001465795.2 Planococcus rifietoensis
GATTGACTTTCAAACTTGTTCTTTGAAAACTGGATAGATCGACATTGATTAAGAAACAAGCATCAAGTAGCGTGATCGCTTTGCGATCAACTTATTTTTTTTGACCCTCAGTGGTTAAGTTAATAAGGGCGCACGGTGGATGCCTTGGCACTAGGAGCCGAAGAAGGACGGCACTAACACCGATATGCCTCGGGGAGCTGTAAGTGAGCTGTGATCCGGGGATTTCCGAATGGGGAAACCCACTGTTCGTAATGGAGCAGTATCCATGTGTGAATACATAGCACATGAGAAGGCAGACTCAGGGAACTGAAACATCTAAGTACCTGAAGGAAGAGAAAGCAAATGCGATTCCCCAAGTAGCGGCGAGCGAAACGGGATCAGCCCAAACCAGAAGGCTTGCCTTCTGGGGTTGTAGGACACTCTATACGGAGTTACAAAGGAACGGATTAAGCGAAGCGACCTGGAACGGTCCGCAAGATAGGGTAATAGCCCCGTAGCTGAAAGTTCGTTCCCTCCAGAGTGGATCCTGAGTACGGCGGAACACGAGAAATTCCGTCGGAATCCGGGAGGACCATCTCCCAAGGCTAAATACTTCCTAGTGACCGATAGTGAACCAGTACCGTGAGGGAAAGGTGAAAAGCACCCCGGAAGGGGAGTGAAATAGATCCTGAAACCGTGTGCCTACAAGTAGTTAGAGCCCGTTAATGGGTGATAGCGTGCCTTTTGTAGAATGAACCGGCGAGTTACGATTGCATGCAAGGTTAAGGTGAGAAGCCGGAGCCGCAGCGAAAGCGAGTCTGAATAGGGCGAGTGAGTATGCAGTTGTAGACCCGAAACCAGGTGATCTACCCATGTCCAGGGTGAAGGTAAGGTAACACTTACTGGAGGCCCGAACCCACGCACGTTGAAAAGTGCGGGGATGAGGTGTGGGTAGCGGAGAAATTCCAATCGAACCTGGAGATAGCTGGTTCTCTCCGAAATAGCTTTAGGGCTAGCCTCAAGATAAGAATCCTGGAGGTAGAGCACTGTTTGGACTAGGGGCCCATCCCGGGTTACCGAATTCAGACAAACTCCGAATGCCAGTGATTTATGCTTGGGAGTCAGACTGCGAGTGATAAGATCCGTAGTCAAGAGGGAAACAGCCCAGACCACCAGCTAAGGTCCCCAAATATCCGTTAAGTGGAAAAGGATGTGGCGTTGCTTAGACAACCAGGATGTTGGCTTAGAAGCAGCCATCATTTAAAGAGTGCGTAATAGCTCACTGGTCGAGTGACACTGCGCCGAAAATGTACCGGGGCTAAACGGATTACCGAAGCTGTGGATGGACATCGTAGATGTCCGTGGTAGGAGAGCGTTCTAAGGGCGTTGAAGTCAGACCGGAAGGACTGGTGGAGCGCTTAGAAGTGAGAATGCCGGTATGAGTAACGAAAGACGGGTGAGAATCCCGTCCACCGAATGCCTAAGGTTTCCTGAGGAAGGCTCGTCCGCTCAGGGTTAGTCGGGACCTAAGTCGAGGCCGATAGGCGTAGACGATGGACAACAGGTTGATATTCCTGTACCACCTCCCCGCCGTTTGAGCAATGGGGGGACGCAGAAGGATAGGGTGAGCGTGCCGTTGGTTGTGCACGTCCAAGTTGTGAGATGAGAAACGAGGCAAATCCCGTTTCTATATAACATCAAGCAGTGATGGCAAGAGGTTTACCTCAGAGTCCCTGATTTCACACTGCCAAGAAAAGCCTCTAGCGAGGCGGGAGGTGCCCGTACCGCAAACCGACACAGGTAGGCGAGAAGAGAATTCTAAGGTGAGCGAGTGAACTCTCGTTAAGGAACTCGGCAAAATGACCCCGTAACTTCGGGAGAAGGGGTGCTCTGGTAGGGTGTTACAGCCCGAGAGAGCCGCAGTGAATAGGCCCAGGCGACTGTTTAGCAAAAACACAGGTCTCTGCAAAACCGTAAGGTGACGTATAGGGGCTGACGCCTGCCCGGTGCTGGAAGGTTAAGGGGAGTGCTTAGCGCAAGCGAAGGTGCGAACCGAAGCCCCAGTAAACGGCGGCCGTAACTATAACGGTCCTAAGGTAGCGAAATTCCTTGTCGGGTAAGTTCCGACCCGCACGAAAGGCGTAACGATCTGGGCACTGTCTCAACGAGAGACTCGGTGAAATTATAGTACCTGTGAAGATGCAGGTTACCCGCGACAGGACGGAAAGACCCCGTGGAGCTTTACTGTAGCCTGATATTGAATTTTGGTGCAACTTGTACAGGATAGGTAGGAGCCAGAGAACCCGGAGCGCCAGCTTCGGGGGAGGCGTCGGTGGGATACTACCCTGGTTGTATTGAACTTCTAACCCACAAGCCTTAGCGGCTTGGGAGACAGTGTCAGGCGGGCAGTTTGACTGGGGCGGTCGCCTCCTAAAGAGTAACGGAGGCGCTCAAAGGTTCCCTCAGAATGGTTGGAAATCATTCGCAGAGTGTAAAGGCACAAGGGAGCTTGACTGCGAGA
>NZ_CP013659.2:3282500-3505011 GCF_001465795.2 Planococcus rifietoensis
AGGACTGGTGGAGCGCTTAGAAGTGAGAATGCCGGTATGAGTAACGAAAGACGGGTGAGAATCCCGTCCACCGAATGCCTAAGGTTTCCTGAGGAAGGCTCGTCCGCTCAGGGTTAGTCGGGACCTAAGTCGAGGCCGATAGGCGTAGACGATGGACAACAGGTTGATATTCCTGTACCACCTCCCCGCCGTTTGAGCAATGGGGGGACGCAGAAGGATAGGGTGAGCGTGCCGTTGGTTGTGCACGTCCAAGTTGTGAGATGAGAAACGAGGCAAATCCCGTTTCTATATAACATCAAGCAGTGATGGCAAGAGGTTTACCTCAGAGTCCCTGATTTCACACTGCCAAGAAAAGCCTCTAGCGAGGCGGGAGGTGCCCGTACCGCAAACCGACACAGGTAGGCGAGAAGAGAATTCTAAGGTGAGCGAGTGAACTCTCGTTAAGGAACTCGGCAAAATGACCCCGTAACTTCGGGAGAAGGGGTGCTCTGGTAGGGTGTTACAGCCCGAGAGAGCCGCAGTGAATAGGCCCAGGCGACTGTTTAGCAAAAACACAGGTCTCTGCAAAACCGTAAGGTGACGTATAGGGGCTGACGCCTGCCCGGTGCTGGAAGGTTAAGGGGAGTGCTTAGCGCAAGCGAAGGTGCGAACCGAAGCCCCAGTAAACGGCGGCCGTAACTATAACGGTCCTAAGGTAGCGAAATTCCTTGTCGGGTAAGTTCCGACCCGCACGAAAGGCGTAACGATCTGGGCACTGTCTCAACGAGAGACTCGGTGAAATTATAGTACCTGTGAAGATGCAGGTTACCCGCGACAGGACGGAAAGACCCCGTGGAGCTTTACTGTAGCCTGATATTGAATTTTGGTGCAACTTGTACAGGATAGGTAGGAGCCAGAGAACCCGGAGCGCCAGCTTCGGGGGAGGCGTCGGTGGGATACTACCCTGGTTGTATTGAACTTCTAACCCACAAGCCTTAGCGGCTTGGGAGACAGTGTCAGGCGGGCAGTTTGACTGGGGCGGTCGCCTCCTAAAGAGTAACGGAGGCGCTCAAAGGTTCCCTCAGAATGGTTGGAAATCATTCGCAGAGTGTAAAGGCACAAGGGAGCTTGACTGCGAGACGGACAGGTCGAGCAGGGTCGAAAGACGGACTTAGTGATCCGGTGGTTCCGCATGGAAGGGCCATCGCTCAACGGATAAAAGCTACCCCGGGGATAACAGGCTTATCTCCCCCAAGAGTCCACATCGACGGGGAGGTTTGGCACCTCGATGTCGGCTCATCGCATCCTGGGGCTGTAGTCGGTCCCAAGGGTTGGGCTGTTCGCCCATTAAAGCGGTACGCGAGCTGGGTTCAGAACGTCGTGAGACAGTTCGGTCCCTATCCGTCGCGGGCGCAGGAAATTTGAGAGGAGCTGTCCTTAGTACGAGAGGACCGGGATGGACACACCGCTGGTGTACCAGTTGTTCTGCCAAGAGCATCGCTGGGTAGCTATGTGTGGCCGGGATAAGTGCTGAAAGCATCTAAGCACGAAGCCCCCCTCAAGATGAGATTTCCCATTGCGTAAGCAAGTAAGATCCCTCAAAGACGATGAGGTAGATAGGTTCGGGGTGGAAGCGTGGCGACACGTGCAGCTGACGAATACTAATCGATCGAGGACTTAACCAACAAACTGAAACGCAAGTTTCCCCCAATGTCGATTTATCCAGTTTTGAGCGAACAAGCTCAACAAGTCCAGTGATGATGGCAAAGAGGCCACACCCGTTCCCATCCCGAACACGGAAGTTAAGCTCTTTTGCGCCGATGGTAGTTGGGGGTTTCCCCCTGTGAGAGTAGGACGTCGCTGGGCAAGTAGAAAGGCCGTTACCGGTTCATTCCGGTGACGGCTTTTTTGTATTTCAAATGAAAAAAGGATTGAAAATATATTATAAAGGGAAAAAGAAACTGAGGTGAAGACTTATGAAAGCAGGTTACTACAAAGTAAAAACGCTCGATAAAAGAACAGCATTATTAGTTTCACTAGAAGACTCAGCTGAACAATATACTTATCCTGCTGCAGATTTTACTCATGATGTAAATAAGGGGGATACAGTAGAAGTTTGGCAAGAGGGTACGCGCTGGAGAACCAAGTATGTTGAAGAAAAAACTCGTTCGATATCTAGTCATACGAAGGATTTTATGAAAAGGATGATGGATCAAGAATAATGAGTCTCGGGACATTACACCCGAGACTTTTTCTATCTCAAACTAAGTATTTGATATCCGTAAAACGCTTATGTATAATTAAGTCAAATATAGTCAAAGTCAATCATTAGCGTATTTAAACGCTAAAGAGGTGAAAGCGATGCGGAATATTTCAGATATAATTGAAGGTTATTTAAAAGAGATTATCGAAATAAGCGGTAAGGACCATATTGAAATTAAACGAAGTGAGGTTGCTGAGAAATTTCAATGTGTTCCATCCCAAATTAATTATGTGATAAATACTAGATTTACATTAGATCGTGGATACTTAGTTGAAAGTAAGCGTGGTGGCGGAGGATATATTCGTATTAAGAAAGTACGCCTTCATAAGAAGTCAGATTTAATTGCCCAAATCATTAATAGACTTGAAACCGGTGCTTCACAAACCATGGCTGAAGATATTGTGTGGAGGCTTTTAAGTGAAGATGTTATATCAAAGCGTGAAGCTAAATTGATTTTGAGTGCCATTGATCGTTCTACTCTCGGGCTGCCTCTTCCTGTACGAGATGAAGTACGAGCGCGGATTCTAGTGGCAATGCTGTTTACTATTCAATATGAGTCGAACGGGCAAGGAGTGATCAAGTGATTTGTGAACAATGTGGAGAACGGCCAGCTACAGTCATCGTGAAGCAAAACCAGCAGGGCCATTTAACAGAAAGGCACCTCTGTCACGTTTGCGCGGCAGAAAACCATAATATCAGTTTTTCTTTTGACCAAGACCCGATGGCGATCCATAATTTATTAGCTAATTGGTTTCCGAAGCAGCAAGCCGCTGTGAGTCCTGTGAGAAAGGAAGTTCCAGCTTGCCCGTCTTGTGGATTTACTTTCCAAAAGTTTTTGACTCTTGGTAAATTTGGCTGTGCTGAGTGTTATAGCACTTTCTCACCGCAGCTAATAGAGATTTTAAAACGAGTTCAAAATGGAAACACTGAACATACAGGAAAGATTCCTGCATCTTATGGAACAACGTTGAAAATTAAAAAAGAAATTGAAGAATTGAGAAAGCAAATGCAGGCTGCGATACAAGATGAGAACTTTGAAGAAGCTGCAAGGCTGCGAGATCAAGTAAAGGCCTTGAATGAAAAGCTTGAAGGAGGTGGGGACGTTGGCGATTGACCGTTTCCTTCAACCCCGTGCGAGCAGTTGGATGGCTAATAACGGTGAACATGTTGATATAGCTATGAGTACGAGAATCCGATTAGCACGAAATTTAGATGAATTTAAATTTCCATATGCATTTTCTGAGGATGAGGCGTTGAAAGTTGATAAAGCCGTTTCTTCGGTATTACTTGATAAGGGAAAGGAAGTTGGATACGGGTTTACTCATATCAATATTGAAGAATTAAATGACCTGCAGCGTGAAGTGTTGGTAGAAAAACATTTAATTAGCCCTTATTTAGCGAACAGTCAGCATTCCAGTGCTGTATTATTATCTGATGAAGAAGAGCTTAGCGTGATGGTCAATGAAGAAGATCACATGCGGATTCAAAGTTTGCAGTCAGGCTTTCATTTGCAGGAAGCATATGACATAGCGAATAAAATGGATTCGCTTTTGGAAGAAAATCTTTCATACGCTTTTCATGAGAAATTTGGTTACTTGACCAGTTGCCCTACAAACACAGGCACAGGAATGCGTGCTTCTGTCATGCTTCATTTGCCAGCTTTAACGATGTCCCATCAAATCAACCGGATCATCCCGGCTATATCCCGTCTGGGGATGGTTGTTAGAGGGATTTACGGAGAAGGAAGTGAAGCGCTTGGTAATGTATACCAGATTTCTAACCAAGTAACATTGGGGAAATCAGAGTATGAGATTTTGCAGGATTTGCAAAACATGACCGAGCAGATTATTGAACAGGAACGAAGAGCAAGGGAAGCATTGAATGCGAATTCTCCGCTGCTCCTTGAAGATAGGGTGTACCGGTCGTTAGGTGTCTTGACCCACGCCCGTCTGTTGAATACGGAAGAAGCCGCTACATGTTTATCAGATGTGAGACTTGGCATCGACCTTCATCTAATTACGGATGTAGACATGTCGATACTGAATGAATTGATGGTCTTTATGCAACCTGCGTTTTTGCAGCAGTATGCGGGACGACCATTGGAAGCGAAGGAACGTGACCTTGCCCGGGCGGAATTGTTCCGGGAGAGGTTAGCTGATAACGGGATAAATACAAAAGGAGAGGATTTTGCATGATGTTCAACCGATTTACACAACGCGCACAAAAAGTTCTTCAATTAGCTCAAGAAGAGGCCATCCGCATGAAGCACGAATCGATCGGAACTGAGCATATTTTGCTTGGTTTGATCCGAGAAGGCGGCGGAATTGCCGCGAAAGCACTTGAAGCGATTGAAGTGAATACACAATTGATCGAAGACGGTGTCAAAGAACTGGTCGGCGTCGGTGAAAAAGATGTCGGGCCGATTGTTCATTATACGCCGCGGGCTAAAAAAGTGATCGAGCTGTCGGTTGACGAATCCCGCAAGCTTGGCCACTCTTATATCGGAACAGAGCATTTACTGCTTGCTTTAATTCGTGAAGGCGAAGGCGTGGCGGCACGAGTTCTTGGGAACGCCGGTGTCAGCTTGAATAAAGCGCGCCAGCAAGTATTGCAGCTGCTTGGCAGCAACGAGCAAGCATCGACTGGCACGAGCCCAAATGCTTCTGCCAATACACCAACTTTGGATGGCTTGGCACGCGACTTGACGCAAGTTGCGCGTGAAGGCAGCTTGGATCCAGTCATTGGACGCAGTGACGAAATCACGCGTGTGATTGAAGTATTGAGCCGCAGAACGAAAAACAACCCGGTATTGATCGGGGAGCCTGGTGTCGGTAAAACAGCCATCGCAGAAGGGCTTGCACAGCAAATCGTTAATAATGAAATTCCGGAAACGCTTCGCGACAAACGCGTCATGGTACTTGATATGGGTACGGTAGTTGCCGGAACGAAATACCGCGGTGAATTTGAAGACCGTTTGAAAAAAGTGATGGATGAAATCCGTCAAGCGGGCAATGTCATCCTCTTCATCGATGAGCTCCATACATTGATCGGGGCTGGCGGAGCTGAAGGAGCGATCGATGCTTCGAATATCTTGAAACCATCGCTTGCACGTGGTGAATTGCAGTGCATCGGTGCCACCACGCTGGATGAGTACCGCAAGTACATCGAGAAAGATGCAGCGCTTGAGCGCCGTTTCCAACCGATTCAAGTGGATGAGCCGACGGTTGAAGAATCGATCGAAATCATTAAAGGCTTGCGCGACCGCTACGAAGCGCATCACCGCGTGAAAATTACTGATGAAGCGATTGTTGCGGCAGCGAAAATGTCTGACCGTTATATTTCCGACCGCTTCTTGCCGGATAAAGCGATCGATTTAATCGATGAGGCCGGTTCGAAAGTGCGTTTGCGTTCGTATACGACTCCACCGGATTTGAAAGAGCTTGAAGCCCGTCTTGAAGCTGCGCGTTCTGAAAAGAATGAAGCGGTGCAGAGTCAGGAATTCGAAAAAGCGGCTTCTCTTCGCGATGCAGAGCAGAAGTTGAAAGATGAGCTCGACCAGACGAAGAAAGAATGGAAAGAAAAGCAAGGCAAAGAAGAGTCTGAAGTGACAGTTGAAGATATTGCGAAAGTCGTCTCTATGTGGACAGGCGTGCCGGTATCGAGATTGGCGCAGACAGAATCCGATAAATTGCTTAATTTGGAGCAGATCCTTCATAGTCGTGTAATCGGCCAAGATGAAGCAGTGACTTCGATTTCGAAAGCGATCCGCCGTGCGCGTGCCGGGTTGAAAGATCCGAAACGTCCGATTGGCTCGTTCATTTTCCTAGGGCCAACAGGCGTCGGTAAAACTGAGCTTGCGAAAGCTTTGGCTGAGTCGATGTTCGGGGATGAAGATGCGATGATCCGCATCGATATGTCCGAGTACATGGAACGCCATACGACTTCACGCCTTGTTGGTTCGCCTCCAGGCTATGTCGGCTATGAAGAGGGCGGCCAGTTGACGGAGAAAGTCCGTAGAAAGCCATATTCAGTGGTCTTGCTTGATGAAATTGAGAAAGCTCACCCCGAAGTCTTCAATATCCTCTTGCAAGTACTTGAAGACGGGCATTTGACGGATTCCAAAGGGCGTCGCGTCGATTTCCGTAATACGGTAATCATCATGACGTCGAACGTCGGTGCACAGGAATTGAAATACAATAAGTACGTAGGATTTAACTTGGAAGATTCGAAGACTGATTATAAAGATATGAAAGGCAAGATGCTCGCGGAATTGAAGAAAGCGTTCCGTCCTGAATTCTTGAACCGTGTCGATGATATGATTGTCTTCCATTCACTTGAAAAGAACGATTTGCGCAAGATTGTCGAGCTGATGACGCAGCAGTTGACGGGCCGTTTGAAAGAACAGGACATCGATCTGGAGCTGACAGAGGCAGCGCTTGATAAAATTGCCAAAGAGGGGTATGATCCGGAATACGGAGCACGTCCTTTGCGCCGCTCACTTCAAAAACATGTCGAAGACCGTTTGTCTGAAGAGTTGTTGAAAGGTACAGCAATTGCCGGGCAAAAAATTGTCTTCGATGTACAGGGTGATGAATTCATTGTCCGTACGAATGAAGGGGCCGTAGAGAAATCGTAACGATATCCCGCCCGCCGGATATATCTCCGGCGGGCTTTTTCTATATATAGGAGGTAACTATGGCGAAGAAAAAGATAAAGTTCATCTGCCAGTCCTGCGGTTATGAGTCTGCCAAATGGATGGGGAAATGCCCAGGTTGTGCGGCATGGAATACGATGACAGAAGAAACGGAAGTTGCAGCACCGAAAGGCACAAGGGGCGCATTCCAGCATAGTGCACCGCAAATTGCCCAAAAAGCGACACCGATCAATTCGATAGAAACGAAAGAAGAGCCAAGGACGAAAACGGAAATGGAAGAATTGAACCGCGTACTCGGCGGAGGGATTGTTTCCGGTTCTCTTGTTTTGATCGGGGGCGACCCAGGGATCGGGAAATCGACATTGCTCTTGCAAGTATCGGCGCTTCTTGCGAAAGCCGGCAAGAAAGTGTTGTATATTTCAGGGGAGGAGTCGATTCGCCAGACGAAAATGCGAGCGGAGCGGCTGGATGCGGTTTCCGGAGACTTATTGATTTTTGCGGAAACCAATTTGGAGCTGATCCATCATACGATTGAAGAAGTAGAACCGGATTTCGTGATTGTCGATTCGATTCAAACGGTCTATCATCCCGAAGTAACATCAGCACCCGGCAGTGTGACGCAAGTTCGTGAAAGCACAGCGGAATTGATGCGGGTGGCGAAAACGAAAAACATCGCGATTTTCCTGGTCGGCCACGTGACGAAAGAAGGGCAGATTGCCGGGCCTCGTATTTTGGAGCATATGGTGGATACAGTGCTTTATTTTGAAGGGGAACGGCATCATACGTACCGCATTTTGCGCAGTGTCAAAAACCGTTTCGGTTCGACGAACGAAATTGCGATTTTTGAAATGCTGCAAGGCGGGTTAAAGGAAGTATTGAATCCCTCCGAGTTGTTTTTGCAGGAACGTTCAAGCGGCACAGCGGGATCTACGGTTGTCGCTTCCATGGAAGGGACACGGCCGATACTGGTGGAGATTCAGGCATTGGTCACCCCATCGAGCTTTAATTATCCGAAACGAATGGCGACTGGAATTGACCAAAATCGGGTATCGTTATTGATGGCGGTGCTTGAGAAGCGCGTCGGCTTGATGCTGCAGTCGCAAGATGCGTATATAAAAGTCGCAGGCGGCGTGAAACTGGATGAACCGGCTATCGATTTGGCAGTACTCGCGAGCATTGTCTCAAGTTTCCGTGATATTGCACCGAAAGTGGATGATTGCATTATCGGTGAAGTTGGATTGACCGGAGAGGTGCGACGTGTATCGCGTATTGAACAGCGTGTCCAAGAAGCGGCAAAGCTGGGCTTTAAGCGTGCCATCATCCCGAAATCGAATATGGGCGGTTGGGATTTTCCGGAAGGAATCCGCGTCGTTGGCGTTGAAACTATAAACGAGGCGCTGAAGGAATTATTCCCGCAACAATAAGGGGCAGCAATGCCTCTTTTTTTTCTATTATCGGCAGGGTGGGGTTATGCAGAGAGTTTCATAAATAAAACGTGTATAATATCAAGAGGAGGAGGTGGAATAGATGCTTCGGAAAATTATTCAGCTATTATTTTTATTAGTAGGCGCTACGGTTGGAATTTTGTTTTTGCCATATGCTTTTGAACTTATTTCTATCTCTAATAATCCATGGATCAACAACCCGTATGTCGCTGCCATTATCGGTGCTGCGATTTTTTATGTATTGTCCTTATTGTTCGTCGATTCGATTATCCATTTCATGAAATGGATGGAGAGTAAACTGCTCCATGCACCGACAGCGGATTTGCTGTTTGGCTCGCTTGGGATGATTATTGGCTTAGTGGTTGCCTTTTTGGTCGGCTTTGCCTTAAATACCATTGATGTGCCATTAATCGCGACAGTGGCACCGATCATTCTTTCCGTTGTGCTCGGTTATCTGGGATTCCAGGTCGGGTTCCAAAAGCGTGATGAGCTGACAGGGATGCTCGCGCCTGCAAAACTGGCAAGCGGCAAAAAACCGGAAGACGAGCCAGTGGAAAAATCGGGATACAAATTGCTCGATACAAGCGTTATCATCGATGGGCGGATTGCAGATATTTCAGAGACCGGATTTATGGAAGGGATCTTTGTCGTACCGCAATTTGTCATTGCAGAGCTTCAACACATTGCGGATTCGTCCGACACCTTAAAGCGTACACGCGGCAGACGGGGGCTCGATATCCTGAAGCGCCTGCAGACAGAGCGTGTCGGGGCGATCATGATTACGGAAGAGGATTTTGGCGATGCGGCTGAGGTCGATATGAAGCTCATGCGTGCAGCCCAGAAAATGGGCGGGAAAGTTGTGACGAATGATTTTAATTTGAATAAAGTGTGTGAGCTCCATAATGTGCCGGTCTTGAATATCAATGACCTCGCCAATGCGGTGAAGCCTGTCGTCATACCGGGCGAGGAGATGCATGTGGTCGTTATTAAAGACGGCAAAGAGCAAAATCAAGGGGTCGCGTATTTGGACGATGGCACGATGATTGTCATTGAAGAAGGCAAAGGCCATATTGGCGAAGCGATCGACGTCGTAGTGACAAGCGTATTGCAAACTTCTGCAGGACGGATGATTTTTGCCAAGCCTAAAGGTCTGGCTGTGAAGAAAAATGGATCAAAAAAATAAAGGATGTCTGTCATGAAATATACAGTCGTATTGCCTGCTGCCGGCAGTGGGAAACGAATGAAAGCCGATCGCAATAAATTATTGTTGGAGCTCTCCGGCAAACCGATCTTCATTTATACATTGGAAGTGTTCGACCGGGACCCGGATTGCGAAGGCATGTGGCTGGCGGTCAAAGCAGACGAGCGCGAGCTGATTGAACAATATGTCGAGCGGTATAAAATCAAGAAAGTCAAAGGCTATGCGACAGGCGGCGCTGAACGCCAGGATAGCGTGCGTGCGGGCCTTGAGATGGCTGGGCAGTGTGGGGTCGTGCTTGTGCATGACGCTGCACGGCCGTTCATCAGCCCGGTCGTTATTCGCGAATTGGTGGAGCAGGCAAATGAATCCGGTGCTGCAATTGCCGGCGTGCCGGTAAAAGACACGATCAAAAAAGTTCGCGAAAGCGTTATTACCGAAACGGTGAATCGCGCGGAGCTATGGATGATCCAGACCCCTCAGGCTTTCCGCTATGAACTGTTGATGGAAGCGGCGCAACGGGCCAAAGCCGATGGGTTCCTCGGGACGGACGAGGCGATGCTTGTGGAACGGATGGGGCACCCGGTGCAGATTGTCGAAAGTACGTATGAAAACGTCAAAATGACGACACCGGATGATTTGATTTATGGAAAAGCGATTCTTGCGAGTCGATTACAGGAGGAATAATGATGATACGAATTGGACAAGGCTACGATGTGCATCAATTGGCAGAAGGACGCCCGTTTATTTTAGGCGGCGTTGAAATCGAACACGACCGTGGGCTTCTCGGGCATTCGGATGCGGATGTATTATTGCATACGATTACGGATGCAGCACTCGGCGCAATCGGCGGGGGAGATATCGGTAAACATTTCCCGGACACTGACCCGGAATTTAAAGATGCCGATTCGAAGAAATTGCTGACGCATATTTGGGAATATGTAAAAGAACAGGGCTACGAACTTGGCAATGTCGATTGCACGGTCATTGCGCAAAAACCGAAGCTTGCGCCTTATATCGAGCAAATGCGCGCGTCGATTGCGGAGCTATTGGAAGCGGATATTTCACAAGTGAACGTCAAAGCGACGACGTCTGAACACCTCGGCTTTACCGGCCGGGAAGAGGGAATCGCGGCGCTCGCGGTCATTCTACTCAATCAGCGCCCGCTTTCGCTGGACGTCCCAGAGTGATAGAATAACTAAAGGATTAAGGCAATTTTAGGAGGAAACCAAATGACACAAGAAGTACGCGTACGCTATGCACCGAGCCCGACTGGACACTTACATATCGGCGGAGCCCGCACAGCGCTATTTAATTATTTATATGCTCGCCATATGAACGGCAAATTCATCGTCCGCATCGAAGACACGGATACTGCCCGCAATATTGAAACGGGCGTCATGTCTCAGATCGACAACTTGAAATGGCTCGGCATCGAGCACGACGAGTCGATTGACGTAGGCGGGGAATACGGCCCATATCGCCAAATGGAGCGTTTGGATATTTACAAAAAATATGCTGATGAGCTCTTGGCAAAAGGCGATATCTATAAATGTTTCTGTACGCCGGATACACTCGAGAAAGAACGTGAAGCCCAGCGCGCCTCTGGTGTTGCCGCACCTCAGTACAGCGGGACTTGCCGCAATTTGACGGCCGAAGAAGTGGCTGAAAAAGAAGCGGCTGGCGAGACCTATTCCCTTCGCATGAAAGTGCCGGCGGATGTCACGTATAAATTCGATGACATGGTGCGCGGCGAGATTTCATTCGAATCAAAAGATGTCGGCGACTGGGTTGTCGTGAAGACGAACGGCATTCCGACGTACAATTTCGCAGTGGTCATCGATGACCATTTGATGAAGATCACCCACGTGTTCCGCGGGGAAGAGCATTTGTCAAACACGCCGAAACAGCAAATGGTCTACGATTCATTTGGCTGGGATCACCCAACTTACGGACACATGACCTTGATCGTTAACGAAGACCGCAAAAAGCTATCGAAGCGCGACGAGTCGATCATCCAGTTTATTTCCCAGTACAAAGACCTCGGCTATATTCCGGAAGCGCTGTTTAACTTCTTTGCGCTGCTCGGCTGGTCTCCAGAAGGCGAAGAGGAAATCTTCTCGAAAGAAGAATTGATCCGCATTTTCGACACCGAGCGTTTGTCGAAATCGCCGTCGATGTTCGATAAGCAAAAATTGACGTGGATGAACAACCAATACATTAAGCAAATGTCGCTCGAAGAAGTCGTCGGGTTGGCGTTGCCGCATCTTCAAAAAGCCGGTAAGCTGCCGGAGGAGTTATCGGAAGAGCAAGCACAGTGGGCAGAGAAATTGATCGCCTTGTATCATGAACAATTGAGCTTCGGCGCAGAAATCGTCGAGTTGTCCGACTTGTTCTTTACGGACGATCTTCATTACGGCGAAGCTGAAAAAGAAGTCTTGAGCGGCGAGCAAGTACCGGAAGTCATGGCAGCTTTCAAAGAGCAGCTAGCTTCTTTAGACGCTTTTGAACCGGCTGAAATCAAGTCCGCGATCAAAGCGGTGCAAAAAGCGACTGGCCATAAAGGGAAAAACCTCTTCATGCCAATCCGCGTCGTGACGACAGGGCAGACGCACGGACCGGAATTGCCGGATGCGATTGCGCTTCTTGGCAAGGAAAAAGCGATTGCGCGCGTCGGCCAATACGCAGGGGCATAAAGTTTTGACTTATGCGCATAAGCGTGTACAATGAATTTACCAATTATCAAAACGTTGACGGGAAGAAGTAAGGAAAGCATGCTCCAAAGAGAGGGTCATCACCGGCTGTAAGTGACCTGTGCCGCTGCGTTCCTGAAATGCCTCCCCGAGTGCTGAGTCGAAACGAGTAGACCAGACGTTTGCCTGCGTTAAAGGCTTCGAGAGAAAAGGACATGTCCTTTTAATCAGAGTGGAACCGCGCGGGAAAGCGTCTCTGTCAAGCAATTGACAGGGGCGCTTTTTATATTGGAACAGAAAGGAGAATGCCGGATGTGGAAATTATTGAAAGAAGATATTGATGTTATTTTTGAACAAGACCCTGCTGCCCGTAGTTATTTTGAAGTGGTGCTGACGTACGCCGGACTGCACGCCATCTGGGCCCACCGTTTGGCGCATTTCTTCTTTAAGAAGAAACTGTTTTTCATCGCGCGGGCGATTTCCCAAGTCAGCCGCTTCTTCACAGGAATTGAAATCCATCCGGGTGCCGTCATCGGCCGGCGTTTGTTTATCGACCACGGCATGGGTGTCGTTGTTGGGGAAACCTGTGAAATCGGCAACGATGTGACGCTCTATCAAGGCGTTACACTTGGGGGAACCGGCAAAGAGCGCGGGAAACGCCATCCGACACTCGCAGATAACGTGCTGGTCGCGACAGGCGCCAAAGTGCTCGGCTCGATTACGGTAGGCGAAAACTCCAAAGTCGGAGCGGGATCGGTCGTTTTGAAAGACGTGCCGCCGAATTCGACGGTTGTCGGCATCCCAGGAAAAGTCGTCATTCAGGACGGCGTTAAAGTGAAAAAGCGAGATTTAAACCACCAGAACATGCCGGATCCGGTCATGGATAAATGCGATGGCATGGAAATGAAAATCGCTGCCTTGCAGCGTGAAGTGGAACAATTGAAAAGAGAAAATAACCAGCAGCAGGAAGAAGGGAAGTTACTATGAGTATCCAGATTTTTAATTCATTGACGCGTCAAAAAGAAGCGTTCGTGCCGCTTGAAGAAGGCAAAGTGAAAATGTATGTGTGCGGCCCGACTGTCTACAACTACATCCATATCGGTAACGCCCGCCCAGTCATCGTGTATGACACAGTGCGCCGTTACTTGGAATACCGCGGGTACGACGTAAAATATGTATCGAATTTCACGGATGTCGACGATAAATTAATC
This sequence comes from Planococcus rifietoensis, assembly GCF_001465795.2. Taxonomy (NCBI): domain Bacteria; kingdom Bacillati; phylum Bacillota; class Bacilli; order Caryophanales; family Caryophanaceae; genus Planococcus; species Planococcus rifietoensis. The sequence continues at coordinate 3,295,944 of NZ_CP013659.2, forward strand.
AAAGCGGCAAATGAACTTGGCGAGGAAGTGCCGGAAATTGCAGAACGCTTTATCACTGCATATTTCGACAACACGAAAGCACTCGGCTGCGCAGAAGCAGATGTCCATCCGCGTGTTACGGGGCATATGCCGCAAATCGTGGAGTTTATTGAAGCGCTCATTGAAAAAGGCTATGCCTATGAATCGCAAGGCGATGTGTATTACCATACGCGTAAATTCGACGGATATGGGAAATTATCCCATCAGTCAGTGGGTGAATTGAAGATCGGTGCTCGTATCGAAGCCGGAGATAAAAAACAGGATGCCCTGGATTTTGTTTTATGGAAAGCGGCAAAACCTGGCGAAATTTCCTGGGAAAGCCCATGGGGCAAAGGACGCCCGGGCTGGCATATCGAATGCTCGGTGATGGCAAGGGAACACCTTGGCGATACGATCGATATCCATGCCGGCGGGCAGGATTTGACGTTCCCACACCATGAAAATGAAATCGCCCAATCGGAAGCTTATACGGGCAAGCCGTTTGCGCGTTATTGGATGCATAACGGGTATATTAATATTGAAAACGAAAAAATGTCCAAGTCCTTGAATAACTTCGTATTGGTCAATGACATTCTAAAAGAACTCGATCCGCAAGTGCTGCGCCTATTCATGTTGTCGGTTCATTACCGCCATCCGATCAATTACTCCAAAGGATTGGTAGAAGACGCCAAAGCGGGGATGGAGCGGATCCGTACGGCGTATGGCAATGTTAAACACCGCTTGGAGAATACAGCCGGCCTTGGCGACCATAACGATATTTGGCTGTCGAAAATCGAAGCGATCAAGCAGCAATTCATCGAAACAATGGACGATGATTTCAATACGGCGAATGCCATCTCAAAGCTGTTCGACCTGTCGAAACTTGCGAATACTTACTTGCTTGAGAAACAAACGGCTGAGCCGGTTCTTCAAACCTTCGTGGATGTGTTTGATGAGTTGTCGGAAGTTCTTGGCTTGCCGTTTGCGCAATCGGAGCTTTTGGATGCGGAAATTGAAGCGTTATTGGAAGAGCGTATCGAAGCACGCAAAAATCGTGATTTCGCAAGATCGGATGAAATCCGCGACCAATTGAAAGAACAGAACATCATTTTGGAAGATACAGCGCAAGGTACACGCTGGAAGAGAGGCTAATCGGCATGGTATTGAGAAAACAAGACGTTGATCAATTGAATGCCTTGGCACTCGCTTATATGGGAGATGCCGTTTACGAGACGGCAGTGCGTGCACACCTGCTTCACGCGGGACGTGTCAAGCCGAATATCCTTCACCGGTCTTCGACGGCGTTCGTTTCGGCTAAGTCTCAGGCGTTCATTTTGAAGCGCTTTGTTGATGAAGGCGTCCTGACTGAAACGGAGCTGGCCATCATGCGGCGGGGCCGCAATGCAAAATCCGGTTCTGTGCCGAGAAATACCGATGTCCAGACCTATAATTTCAGCACCGCATTTGAAGCGGTGCTCGGCTGGTTGTATTTAAAAGAAGAGCAGGAGCGGCTGGATGAATTGATCAATTATGCAATCACCATTGCCGAAGAGCCGAGAGGAGTGGTCAAATGACAGAGGAAACACCTGAAATCATCGGAGGCAAAAATCCGGTGCTAGAAGCATTGCGCGCCAAGCGCGACATCAATAAAATTTGGATCGCGGAAGGCGTCCAGAAAAAAGGCATTGCAGAACTTCTGCAATTGGCGAAAGAACAGAAAGTGCTGGTGCAGTTCGTCCCGAAAAAGAAAATTGACGGACTGACCGATACGAATCACCAAGGGATTGCCGCAGCAGTTGCGGCGTATCGCTATGCAGAACTGGAAGAGTTGTTCGCGAAAGCCCAAGACCAGCAAGAAGATCCGTTCTTCCTCATTCTCGATGAACTGGAAGACCCGCATAATCTTGGATCGATCATGCGTACGGCAGATGCCGTGGGCGCCCACGGCTTGATCATCCCGCAGCGCCGTGCGGTCGGTTTGACCGGCGTCGTGGCGAAATCATCGACTGGGGCGATTGAGCACGTGCCGGTTGTGCGCGTTAATAATTTGTCTCAGACGGTCGATGAATTGAAAAAGCGCGGCGTATGGATCGCCGGCACCGACGCCAAAGAATCGGTGGACTACCGGCGCATGGATGCGACCTTGCCGCTTGCCGTCATCATCGGCAGCGAAGGCAAAGGCATGAGCCGCATCTTGCGCGATAAATGCGACTTCCTTTATCAATTGCCGATGGTTGGCCATGTGACTTCCTTGAACGCATCGGTGGCTGCCAGCCTGTTGATGTATGAAGTCTACCGCAAGCGCCATCCAATCGGGTGATGCCATGAATATCCTGCTGGTAGATGGCTATAACATCATTGGCGATTGGGCAGAACTAACAGCGTTGAAGAAAGAACGCCTGGCAGACGCGCGCGACCGACTCATCGAACGGATGGCCGAATATCAAGGTTTTAAAGGGTGGCGTGTCATCGTCGTGTTCGATGCCCACCTGGTACCGGGCATCGAAGCGAAAAATTTGCATAGCGACGTGGAAGTCATTTTCACCCGTTCAAGCGAGACGGCCGATGAGCGGATTGAAAAGCTGGCGATCAGCCTGAACAGCCGGCGTGACCAAATTTACGTCGCCACATCCGACTCGACTGAACAATGGGTGATTTTCGCTAAAGGGGCTTTGCGCATCTCCGCGCGTGAATTGGAAATTGAGATGGAGGAAATTGACAAGCGCATTGCCAAGAAAGTGCGTGAGATCCAAGAGCAGCGCTCGATTTCCAAGATTCCGCTTGAAGGAGAAGTGGCAGAAATTTTCGAAAAATGGCGACGAGGCCTTAAATGAACTGTTGACGCTCAAATTTTTCTTCCTGTATACTGGAAATATCGAGGCTCACCCAATCGGAGGGATCACCCGTGGAAAATTTTGAGCAAGTTCGCAACCGTAACTTTACTGAATTGGCAGATGAAGAACTTGTCGGTCTGGTCCATAGCGGCAACACGGAAGCCTTGGATTTTCTCATCACCAAGTTCCGTCCGTTTGTGCGGATGAAAGCCCGTTCCTATTTTCTCATCGGCGCAGATAAAGAAGACATCATCCAGGAAGGAATGATCGGCTTGTACAAAGCCATCCGTGACTTCAGGAGTGATAAACTTTCTTCATTCCGCGCATTTGCGGAGCTATGCATTGTCCGCCAGATCATCACGGCGATCAAGACAGCCACCCGCCAGAAGCATATCCCGCTGAATTCTTACGTATCTCTCGACAAGCCGATCTACGATGAAGAGTCTGACCGGACATTGATGGATGTGCTCGCCGGAAGCGGTGCGGACGACCCGGAAGAATTGATGATCCATAATGAAGAGTTCCGTTACATGGAAGGCAAAATGGATGAAGTGCTAAGTGAGCTAGAACGTGAAGTGTTGACGCTATATCTCGATGGGCAGTCTTATCAGGAAATCTCTGAAAAGCTGGAACGGCATGTAAAATCAATCGACAATGCCTTGCAGCGGGTCAAGCGGAAACTTGAGCGGCATCTGCAGGCGAGTGAAAGCCGGTCCTCGTAAGTACTATTGACAGCAAGTTTTTATGATGATACTCTTGAAAAAGCTGTAAAATAGAGCAAGGTGAGAATAATGGCTAAAAAAATCGTGTTGAGCTGCTCGAAATGTGCTTCCCGCAATTATGCGGTACCTGCGAAAGCGGATTCAAGCACACGTTTGGAACTCAAAAAATTCTGTGCTCATTGCAACGAGCATACCGTGCATAAACAAACGAAATAGTATTACTTTGAATGCCGGACGATATAGAGTGATTTTGAAATTCGGAGGTTTTTACGATAATGGGTAACATTGGCGATTTCTTTAAAAATGTCGTTTCGGAAATGAGAAAAGTCAGCTGGCCAAAACGCAAGGAATTGACGCGCTATACAATCGTCGTCTTGTCAACGGTCATCTTCATGGCTCTTTTCTTCGCATTGATCGATACCGGCATATCGGAATTATTCCGTTGGTTCCTGGCACTGTAACACAGTCATAAGAATAACGAAAAATAGCCCGTCATTCCATGGAACGGGTTTTTTCATTTGTAAAAAAGGAGGGATGGACGCTTAGTCCGCTCGAATATGGAGAAAAATTGGTATGTAGTCCATACGTATTCCGGTTACGAAAACAAGGTGAAAGCGAACCTGGAAAAGCGTGTAGAAACAATGGGAATGGAAGATTTGATCTTCCGCGTCATCATCCCTGAAGAACAGGAAACAGATTTCAAAGACGGCAAAAAACGCACAGTCATGCGCAAAACCTTCCCGGGTTACGTGCTAGTCGAATTAGTAATGACGGATGAGTCTTGGTACGTCGTCCGCAACACGCCGGGTGTGACCGGATTTATCGGTTCATCAGGCGGGGGCGCGAAACCGACACCTCTTCTAGAAGAAGAAGTCGATTTCATCCTCAAGCAAATGGGCATGACCGAACGCAAAGTAGATATCGATTTCGCAGTCGCAGACACCGTCGAAGTCATGGAAGGGCCATTCGCCAACTTCCAAGGGAAAGTCGAAGAAATCGACGATACCAAAGGCAAAGTCAAAGTGTCGATCGACATCTTCGGCCGCGAAACGAAAATGGAGCTCGATTTCGAGCAGGTTCAAAAAGTATAACAAGTCCCCTTGCTATTTTTTTGCAATGGTGGTATCATTTCATAGGTCAGACTGCCAAAGGGCAGCATCTGTACTAACCAATTAATTCTATCAACGAAAATCAAGTTGACGGACAGATATGAGTGGGAGGGGCAACCCTATTACCACATCACGGACTTAAGGAGGTGTGTTTCGTGGCTAAAAAAGTAGTTAAAGTCGTAAAATTGCAGATTCCTGCAGCAAAAGCTAACCCAGCGCCGCCAGTAGGACCAGCACTAGGTCAAGCAGGCGTCAACATCATGGGCTTCTGTAAAGAATTTAACGCGCGTACTGCTGAACAAGCAGGACTTATTATTCCGGTTGAGATTTCGGTATTTGAAGACCGTTCATTTACTTTCATTACGAAAACTCCGCCAGCTGCAGTTCTATTGAAGAAAGCAGCAGGTATTGAATCAGGTTCAGGCGAACCGAACCGCAATAAAGTAGCGACTGTGAAACGCGACCAAGTTCGCGAAATCGCAGAAACTAAAATGCCAGATCTAAATGCTGCTTCAGTTGAAGCTGCAATGTTGATGGTTGAAGGTACTGCTCGCAGCATGGGCATTACAATCGAAGACTAATTTCAAGAAGTTGTTTTTGGATGGGTTGCGCAGTTCAACGCGAACAGCGCAGCCCTTAATCGTGGGAGGTTCAATCCGTTAGACCACAACAAGGAGGACGTTTAAAATGGCTAAAACAGGCAAAAAGCTGCAAGAAGCAGCAAAACTGATCGACCGTTCTAAGTTCTACGAAGCGAAAGAAGCGATTGAACTTGCGAAAAAAGCAAGCACAGTCAACTTCGATGCTACTGTAGAAGTCGCTTTCCGCCTAGGAATCGACACGCGTAAAAATGACCAGCAAATCCGTGGGGCAGTCGTGCTTCCAAACGGTACTGGTAAAACTCAAAGCGTTTTGGTTTTCGCTAAAGGCGACAAACTGAAAGAAGCTGAAGAAGCAGGAGCTGACTATGTCGGCGATGCTGAGTACATCCAAAAAATCCAGCAAGGCTGGTTCGATTTCGACGTTATCGTCGCAACTCCGGACATGATGGGCGAAGTTGGTAAACTTGGACGCGTTCTTGGACCAAAAGGTTTGATGCCAAACCCGAAAACAGGAACTGTTACATTTGATGTAGCAAAAGCTGTTCAAGAAATCAAAGCTGGTAAAGTGGAATACCGTGCTGACAAAGCCGGCATCATCCACGCGCCAATCGGCAAAGTGTCTTTCGAAGACAACAAGCTTGCTGAGAACTTGCAAACAATCTATGACGTGATCCTAAAAGCTAAGCCATCTGCTGCTAAAGGCACGTACATGAAATCCCTAAACGTAACGACTACTATGGGACCTGCTGTTAAAGTCGACCCTGCAAAAGTAGTAGTTAAATAAAATATTGACATTCTTTCTCAGCTTCGTTATACTGGCGAAGTTGTGAAATAACCATTTGTACCGCAGACAGTAGGGGCGGCTTGCCGCTTAATGAATCCCTGCCGAGGACATGATGAATTCAGATTCCATCTTAATTGATGCTGATTTTATGCCTCTGTGTCTGTACTGGACCAGAGGCTTTTCTTATGGACGGACGGTATGAATGACAAATCTATAGGAGGTGCCCACATGAGCAAAGCAATTGAAACGAAAAAAGTTGTTGTGCAAACGATCGCTGATAAGTTCGACGCTGCTGCATCGGTTGTCGTTGTTGATTACCGCGGTTTGAACGTTGCCCAACTTACAGAACTTCGTAAACAGCTTCGTGAGGAAGGCATCGAGTTCAAAGTTTACAAAAACTCTATGACTCGCCGCGCGACAGAAGTTCACGGCCTAGAAGCGATCAACGAACACTTCACAGGACCGAACGCTATCGCATTCTCGAACGAAGACGTCGTTGCTCCAGCGCGAATCATCAACGATTTCGCAAAAGGCAACGAAGCACTAGAAATTAAAGCCGGTATCATTGAAGGCAATGTTGCATCTGCAGATGAAATGAAAGCTCTTGCTGAACTTCCATCACGCGATGGCCTATTGTCTATGCTACTCAGCGTACTACAAGCTCCAGTCCGCAACTTCGCTGCTACTACAAAAGCAGTTGCAGACCAAAAAGAAGAACAGGGCGCTTAATCTCTTAGCATCCTGAGTACGACAAAAAATTACCTATCATAGGAGGAAATTATAATGACACAAGAACAAATTCTAGACGCAATCAAAGAAATGACAATTCTACAACTTAACGACCTAGTAAAAGCAATCGAAGAAGAGTTCGGCGTAACTGCTGCTGCTCCAGTTGCTGCAGCTGCTGCTGGTGGCGCTGCTGAAGAAGAGCAAACTGAGTTCGACGTAATCCTTAACTCTGCTGGCGACCAAAAAATCAAAGTCATCAAAGTTGTTCGCGAAGTTACAGGTCTTGGCCTGAAAGAAGCGAAAGGTCTTGTTGACGAAGCTCCTAAAGCTCTTAAAGAAGGCGCTACTAAAGAAGAAGCTGAAGAAATCAAAGCTAAACTTGAAGAAGTTGGCGCTTCTGTAGAAGTTAAATAATTACCTATATTATAAGAAAGAAAGCTCGTCAGTATTCACCGACGGGCTTTTTCTTCTTTTTAAATCCAATCCAATGAGAACTTGAGATTGTATGATGGAAGGAGGGCTCCGTATGTCCCAACACTATTATTCCAAAAATCCTCAAACTAAAAGCAAACCCCAAGAGTGGACCTACACATTGCGGGGCGAGGCGTTCCGGTTTCAAACGGATTCAGGCGTTTTCAGTAAAAATGAAGTCGACTTTGGTTCGCGGCTATTGATTGAGGCGTTTGATGAACCAGCTATAGAAGGGCCTATCCTCGATGTGGGCTGCGGGTATGGACCGATCGGAATGGCTATCGCCAAAGCATTTCCACAAAGACATGTGCACATGGTCGACATCAATGCCAGAGCCATTGAACTCGCACAAAAAAACACCGTATTAAACGGTGTCGAAAATGTTTCAGTCTATGAAAGCGACGGCTTGTCAGGTGTTGAACAACAAGAATTCAGCGCTATTTTAACGAACCCGCCAATTCGTGCAGGAAAAGAGACGATTTTCCGGTTTTATGAAGAAGCATATGCAAAGCTTGCGGCTTCTGGATCGTTGTGGGTTGTCATACAGAAAAAGCAGGGAGCCCCTTCGACTGAAGAGAAATTGCAGCAGTTGTTTGGTGAGGTTCGGGTGGCTGATAAGAAGAAAGGTTACTTTATTTTCGAGGCCAGAAAAGTTTGACTTGACAAAACGCCTGTGATATTATAATAAAATGCAAAAAATATTATTTTGAGGTCGTTTGCCCTTTTTCGGGCAGAGCATGGCGGCCAGTTTTAACATGTGTAAACCGAAAATGAGCTCATATGCGGTCTCGTTTTCTTTTTGTCTTTTCGATATCATACACTATTTTACAGATATCGCAAAGTCCTATAATCGTTTTATTGAGGGGTGAATAAGTTGACAGGTCAACTAGTTCAGTACGGTCAGCATCGTCAACGCAGAAGTTTTTCGAGAATCAGTGAAGTTCTAGATCTCCCGAATCTGATTGAGATCCAATCGTCTTCTTACGAATGGTTCTTAGAAGAGGGGCTTCGTGAAATGTTCCGCGACATTTCACCAATCGAAGATTTCACAGGAAACCTTTCCTTGGAATTCGTCGACTACAGCCTAGCGGATCCTAAGTACCCGGTTGATGAATCGAAAGAACGGGACGTTACTTACGCAGCGCCACTTCGCGTAAAAGTGCGTCTTCACAACAAAGAGACGGATGAAGTGAAAGAACAGGATGTCTTCATGGGCGATTTCCCATTGATGACAGAAACTGGAACTTTCGTCATCAACGGCGCAGAGCGCGTCATCGTTTCGCAATTAGTACGCTCACCAAGCGTCTATTTCCACGACAAGACAGATAAAAACGGCAAACGAGGTTTTGGTGCTACTGTCATTCCAAACCGTGGTGCATGGCTTGAGTATGAAACCGATGCAAAAGATGTCGTATACGTACGCATCGACCGCACACGCAAATTGCCTGTAACGGTTCTTCTGCGTGCATTAGGCTTTGGTTCCGATCAGGAAATCATCGAATTGCTCGGCGATAACGAGTACTTGCAAAATACTTTGGAAAAAGACAATACCGAAAACACGGAAAAAGCGCTTCTTGAAATTTACGAGCGCCTTCGCCCTGGAGAGCCGCCGACAGTAGAAAGCGCTAAGAGCTTACTCTATTCGCGTTTCTTCGACCCAAAACGCTACGATTTGGCGAATGTCGGCCGCTACAAGATGAACAAAAAGCTTCATATTAAAAACCGTTTGTTCAATCAGACAATCGCAGAAACACTTGTCGATCCTGAAACGGGCGAAATTTTAGTAGAAGCTGGAACTGTTATTGACCGCCGTGTCCTTGACCGCTTGATCCCTAATTTGGAAAATGGCGTCGGTTTCCATACCGTTTCCCAAGCTGGAGGCGTGCTTGAAGACGACGTGACACTCCAATCCATTAAAATTTATGCGCCGAATGACGATGAGCAAAAAGAAATCACCGTTATCAGCAATGCATATATCGAAGACAAGATCAAAAACGTAACGCCTGCGGATATCATCTCGTCTATCAGCTACTTCTTCAACTTGCTCCATGGCGTCGGCAACACAGATGATATTGACCACCTCGGTAACCGTCGCTTGCGTTCAGTTGGCGAACTGTTGCAGAACCAATTCCGTATCGGTTTGTCCCGTATGGAACGTGTGGTGCGCGAGCGTATGTCGATCAACGACACGCAATCGATCGTACCTCAGCAATTGATCAATATCCGCCCGGTTATTGCATCGATTAAAGAGTTCTTCGGCAGCTCCCAATTGTCGCAGTTCATGGACCAAACGAATCCGCTTGCTGAATTGACGCATAAACGCCGTCTATCTGCGCTTGGGCCCGGTGGTTTGACGCGTGAGCGCGCTGGCTTCGAAGTCCGTGACGTTCACTACTCTCACTATGGCCGCATGTGTCCGATCGAAACGCCTGAGGGCCCGAACATCGGCTTGATCAATACACTTTCAACATTTGCGAAAGTGAATAAATTCGGTTTCATCGAAACTCCTTATCGCCGCGTCGATCCAGAGACCAATAAAGTCACTGACCAGATCGATTACTTAACGGCTGATGAAGAAGACAACTATGTCGTCGCTCAGGCGAATTCGCGCTTGAATGAAGACGGATCGTTTGTCGAAGAAGAAGTCGTGGCCCGCTTCCGCGGTGAGAACACTGTTTACAGCCGTTCTAGCATCGATTATATGGATGTTTCTCCTAAACAAGTCGTTTCCGTTGCGACTGCTTGTATTCCGTTCCTTGAAAACGATGACTCCAACCGTGCATTGATGGGAGCGAACATGCAGCGTCAAGCTGTGCCTCTATTGAATCCAGAAGCTCCGTTTGTCGGAACTGGCATGGAGCACCTAGCAGCACGTGATTCAGGCGCTGCCGTCATCGCGAAGCATGGCGGAATTGTTGAATTCGTTGAAGCGAAAGAGATCCGTGTTCGCCGTATCGAAAACGTAGAAGGCAATGAAGTTAAAGGCGATGTGGATACGTACCGTCTGCAGAAATTCATCCGTTCAAACCAAGGAACCAGCTATAACCAACGCCCGATTGTCAAAGTCGGCGATCGTGTAGAAAAACGCGATATCCTGGCTGATGGACCTTCAATGGAACGCGGTGAAATGGCGCTTGGCCGTAACGTGCTGGTCGGATTCATGACTTGGGACGGCTTTAACTATGAGGATGCGATCATCATGAGTGAGCGCCTTGTTAAAGATGACGTCTACACGTCGATCCATATCGAAGAATACGAATCAGATTCCCGTGATACGAAGCTCGGGCCTGAAGAAATCACGCGTGATATTCCAAACGTCGGCGAAGATGCTTTGCGCAACTTGGACGACCGCGGCATCATCCGTGTCGGTGCTGAAGTGAAAGATGGCGACATTCTAGTCGGTAAAGTAACGCCTAAAGGGGTTACAGAACTGACAGCTGAAGAGCGTCTGCTTCATGCAATCTTCGGTGAAAAAGCGCGTGAAGTACGCGATACTTCCTTGCGTGTGCCTCACGGTGCAGGCGGGATCGTGCTTGATGTGAAAATCTTCAACCGTGAAGACGGCGACGAATTGCCGCCGGGCGTTAACCAATTGGTGCGTGCTTATATTGTCCAAAAACGGAAAATCTCCGTCGGGGACAAAATGGCCGGACGCCACGGTAACAAAGGTGTTATCTCCCGCATCTTGCCGGAAGAAGATATGCCATTCATGCCGGATGGCACACCGATCGATATCATGTTGAACCCACTTGGTGTACCTTCCCGTATGAATATCGGGCAGGTGCTTGAACTTCACCTTGGTATGGCTTCCCGCTCCCTAGGTCTTCATATGGCATCATCCGTATTTGATGGCGCGAATGAAGAAGATGTCTGGGAAACAATGGAAGAAGCCGGAATGCCACGTGACGGAAAAACCATCCTTTATGATGGCCGTTCCGGTGAGCCATTCGACAACCGCGTATCTGTCGGGATCATGTACATGATCAAACTGGCACACATGGTTGATGATAAACTCCATGCACGTTCAACTGGACCTTACTCACTGGTTACGCAACAGCCACTCGGCGGTAAAGCGCAATTTGGCGGTCAGCGTTTCGGGGAGATGGAAGTTTGGGCACTTGAAGCATATGGTGCTGCACATACACTCCAAGAAATCTTGACAGTTAAATCAGATGACGTGGTCGGACGTGTTAAGACGTATGAAGCAATTGTCAAAGGCGAAAGTGTTCCAGAACCAAGCGTTCCGGAATCATTCAAAGTATTGATCAAAGAGCTTCAAAGTTTGGGTATGGACGTTAAAATGCTCACAATCGACGATGAAGAAATCGAATTGCGCGATTTGGATGAAGAAGACGATCTTCAACCTGCAGATTCACTTAACATCTTGCCGATCGCTGACGAAGAATCACCAGTAGGCACGATTGAATAACGTATATATAGAAGAAACCGTCCGGCACAGCGCCGGGCGGAAACTTATCGATTTAGCCATAAACGAGGAAGAGCCGCACAGAAACTCGAGACAAAAGGGAGGTAGGCTCCTTGATAGATGTAAATAATTTTGAGTATATGAAAATCGGATTGGCATCACCCGATAAAATTCGCTCATGGTCCTATGGGGAAGTCAAGAAACCAGAAACAATCAACTACCGTACGTTAAAGCCTGAAAAAGACGGTTTGTTCTGCGAACGTATTTTCGGTCCTACAAAAGACTGGGAATGCCATTGCGGAAAATACAAACGCGTCCGTTATAAAGGTGTCGTCTGTGATCGCTGTGGCGTCGAAGTAACCCGTTCAAAAGTGCGCCGTGAGCGCATGGGCCATATCGAACTTGCAGCACCGGTTTCCCATATTTGGTATTTCAAAGGAATTCCAAGCCGCATGGGCCTTATCTTAGATATGTCCCCGCGTTCTTTGGAAGAAGTTATCTACTTTGCTTCTTACGTAGTAATCGACCCGGCTGATACGCCGCTCGAGAAAAAACAACTGCTTTCCGAAAAAGAATATCGTGCATACCGCGATAAATTCGGCAAGAAATTCCAAGCAGCAATGGGTGCTGAAGCAATTAAACGTTTGCTTCAGGAAATTGACTTGGAACGCGAAACAGATGCGTTGAAAGAAGAACTTAAATCTGCGCAAGGCCAGCGCCGCACACGTGCGATCAAGCGCCTTGAAGTAGTTGAGTCTTTCCGTAACTCTGGAAACAATCCGGATTGGATGATTTTGGATGTCCTTCCTGTCATCCCGCCGGAATTGCGTCCGATGGTTCAGCTTGACGGCGGCCGTTTTGCGACTTCTGACTTGAACGACCTTTACCGCCGTGTCATCAACCGCAACAACCGCCTCAAGCGTTTGCTTGACCTTGGTGCGCCAAGCATCATCGTTCAGAATGAAAAACGCATGCTTCAAGAAGCGGTCGATGCATTGATCGACAACGGTCGTCGCGGCCGTCCGGTTACAGGTCCTGGTAACCGTCCATTGAAATCTCTTTCTCATATGTTGAAAGGGAAACAAGGACGCTTCCGCCAGAACTTGCTCGGAAAACGTGTCGATTATTCCGGCCGTTCTGTAATCGTCGTTGGACCGAACTTGAAAATGTACCAATGCGGCTTGCCTAAAGGCATGGCGATTGAACTCTTCAAGCCATTCGTCATGAAAGAATTGGTTGAACGTGGGCTTGCTCATAACATCAAGAGCGCGAAGCGTAAAATCGAGCGTCTCCATTCAGAAGTTTGGGACGTACTTGAAGATGTCATCAAGGAGCATCCGGTTCTTTTGAACCGCGCACCGACACTTCACAGACTCGGTATTCAAGCATTTGAACCGACACTCGTTGAAGGCAAGGCAATCCGCCTTCACCCGCTCGTTTGTACAGCTTATAACGCTGACTTTGATGGTGACCAAATGGCTGTTCACGTACCGCTTTCATCTGAAGCACAAGCGGAAGCTCGTCTTCTTATGCTTGCAGCACAGAACATCTTGAACCCGAAAGATGGCAAACCGGTCGTAACGCCTTCTCAGGATATGGTTCTAGGAAACTACTACTTGACGCTTGAGCGCAAAGGCGCAACAGGCGAAGGGGCGACGTTCTCCGGACCGGAAGAAGTGCTGATTGCTTATCAAACTGGCCATGTACACTTGCATACGCGCATCGCGGTTCAAGCTGGATCAGTAAGCAACCCGACGTTTACGGAAGAACAAAATAAAATGCTTCTACTGACTACGGTCGGGAAAGTCATTTTCAATGAAATCCTTCCGAAATCGTTCCCTTATATTAATGAACCGACCGATTACAACCTGCAAGTGGAAACGCCAGCGAAATACTTCGTCCCTACAACGACGGATGTTCGCAAGCATATCCAGGAGTCAGAACTTGTAACGCCGTTCAAGAAGAAAATCCTTGGGGAAATCATTGCAGAAGTGTTCAAGCGTTTCCATATTACGGAAACTTCTCGAATGCTTGACCGCATGAAGAGCCTTGGATTCAAATATTCAACACAAGCCGGCATCACGGTTGGTGTGGCAGATATCGTCGTTTTGCCTGACAAAGGTGAAATCCTAGTTGAAGCTCAAAACAATGTAGATAAAGTAATGAAGCAATTCCGCCGTGGTTTGATTACGGAAGAAGAGCGCTACACACGCGTTATCTCATATTGGAGCAACGCAAAAGATATCATCCAGGAAAAACTGATGGCATCCCTTGATACGCTGAACCCGATCTACATGATGAGTGATTCTGGAGCGCGTGGTAACGCGTCCAACTTCACGCAGCTTGCGGGTATGCGCGGACTCATGGCCAACCCGGCCGGCCGCATCATTGAACTTCCGATCAAATCTTCCTTCCGTGAAGGTCTGACGGTACTTGAGTACTTCATCTCGACTCACGGTGCACGTAAAGGTCTTGCCGATACAGCACTGAAAACGGCTGACTCCGGTTACTTGACTCGCCGTTTGGTCGATGTTGCACAAGATGCGATCGTGCGCGAAAATGATTGCGGAACTGACCGTGGTTTGTTGGTCGGCGCACTCATGGAAGGTACGGAAGTCATCGAAGAGCTTGAAGAACGGATTGTCGGCCGTCACGCTAAGAAAACGGTCCGCCACCCGGAAACAAAAGAAGTAATTGTAGAAAGAGACGCACTTATTACGCAAGATCTGGCCCGCCTCGTAATCGAAGCCGGCATCAAAGAAGTGACGATCCGCTCTGCCTTTACTTGTAATACAAAACACGGCATTTGCAAAAAATGTTACGGTACGAACCTTGCAACAGGCGACGAAGTGGAAGTCGGCGAAGCAGTGGGAATCATCGCTGCCCAGTCAATCGGTGAGCCAGGTACACAGCTCACGATGCGTACGTTCCACACAGGCGGTGTAGCAGGAGACGATATCACACAAGGTTTGCCACGTATCCAAGAAATCTTCGAATCCAGAAATCCGAAAGGGCAAGCTGTCATTTCTGAAATCACCGGTACGATTACCGAGATTGATGAAATCCGCGAAGGCCAGAAGGAAATCACGATTCAAGGTGACGTGGAAACACGCAAATACTTGGCGCCATACAATGCGCGTCTGAAAGTTCAAGTAGATGATACGATTCAGCGCGGTGAAGTGCTGACAGACGGCTCTATTGATCCGAAGCAATTGCTTCAAGTCAAAGAAGTTCAATCTGTACAATTGTATCTATTGAAAGAAGTTCAAAAAGTTTACCGCATGCAAGGGGTAGAAATCGGCGATAAGCACGTTGAAGTTATGGTTCGTCAAATGTTCCGTAAAGTTCGCGTCATTGAAGCTGGAGATACTGACTTGCTGCCAGGTTCCCTTCTTGATATTCACCAGTTTACAGAAGCAAATGAAAAAGCAGTGCTTGCCGGCAATATGCCAGCAACTAGCCGACCTGTCATCCTAGGGATTACGAAAGCTTCCCTGGAAACAGAATCGTTCTTGTCTGCTGCGTCCTTCCAAGAAACGACTCGCGTCCTTACCGATGCGGCGATCAAAGGAAAACGCGATGAGCTTCTCGGCCTGAAAGAGAATGTTATTATCGGGAAACTGGTTCCAGCAGGGACTGGCATGCAACGCTACCGCCAGATCGAAATCGAGCAAAGCGAAAAAGCTCAGCAAGAAGAGATCGTCGGAAGCGAATCATAAGTTAAAAACGAATCCCGGTGAGCTATACGCTCTCCGGGATTTTTTTTGAAGTTTAGGTTGACAGTTGCGCTAAGGGAATGATAGTATATTAAGGGTTGATGATTATCGATCTTTGCATGTCAGGAACATGATCGTCAGGTACGAAGCAAAAACAGTAAAAGCGTTCAGCTTTGCTGAATGTAGCCATTATGGCATTACTGGATACCGGTTTTTGTGTAAAATCACAAAGACTTTGTTTTTTACCCAAAAATGAACCACCTGGATATGTGGTATTAGAACACCTTTTGAGAGGAGGAAAAAATCGATGCCTACTATTAACCAATTGGTTAACAAGCCTCGTAAACCGAAAAGCACTAAATCAGACTCACCAGCGTTGAACAAGGGGTATAACAGCTTCAAAAAGTCACAGACTAACTTGAGCTCTCCGCAAAAACGCGGCGTCTGCACACGTGTTGGAACGATGACACCTAAAAAACCAAACTCCGCATTGCGTAAATACGCGCGTGTACGTTTGACAAACCAAATTGAGGTCAATGCATATATCGGCGGCGAAGGTCACAACCTTCAAGAGCACAGTGTTGTTCTTATCCGTGGAGGACGCGTAAAAGACCTTCCGGGTGTACGTTACCACGTTGTACGCGGCGCACTTGATACTGCTGGAGTAAACGGCCGTATGCAAGGACGCTCTAAATATGGAACAAAACGCCCTAAAGCAAAAAAATAATAACAATGAATTAACGATAGTTTTCGTTGAAAGGAGGAACATACATGCCTCGTAAAGGTCCTGTAGCTAAACGTGACGTGTTGCCAGATCCGATTTATAGTTCGAAATTGGTAACTCGTTTAATTAACAAATTGATGGTTGACGGAAAAAGAGGTACTTCACAAAAGATCCTCTACGGTGCGTTCGAACTAATTAAAGAACGCAGCGGGAAAGATCCGATCGAAGTATTCGAACAAGCTTTGGAAAACATCATGCCGGTTCTTGAAGTTCGCGCTCGCCGTGTTGGTGGTGCTAACTACCAAGTACCAGTTGAAGTTCGTCCAGAACGCCGTACGACTCTTGGACTTCGCTACCTAGTAAACTACTCACGTCTTCGTGGGGAGAAAACTATGGAAGAGCGTCTAGCTAATGAAATCCTAGATGCTGCCAACAACACTGGTGCTTCCGTCAAAAAACGTGAAGATATCCACAAAATGGCAGAAGCCAACAAAGCATTTGCTCATTACCGCTGGTAAATTCTTGCGAAACTTAAAATCTTATTTCGAGACGGAAGGAGAAAGACAATATGCCTAGAGAGTTCTCCTTAGACCATACACGTAATATCGGAATCATGGCTCACATCGATGCCGGTAAAACGACTACTACGGAGCGTATTTTGTATTACACAGGCCGTATCCACAAAATCGGCGAAACGCATGAAGGTGCTTCTCAAATGGACTGGATGGAGCAGGAGCAAGAACGTGGAATCACGATCACATCTGCTGCGACAACAGCTTCATGGGAAGGCCACCGCGTTAACATCATCGATACTCCAGGACACGTAGACTTCACAGTTGAAGTTGAACGTTCATTGCGTGTACTTGATGGTGCTGTAACGGTTCTCGATGCCCAATCAGGTGTTGAGCCGCAAACAGAAACTGTATGGCGTCAAGCGACAACATACGGAGTACCGCGTTTGGTATTCATTAACAAAATGGATAAAATCGGCGCTGACTTCCTGTATTCAGTAGGCACTCTTCACGATCGCCTGCAAGCTAACGCACACCCGATTCAATTGCCAATCGGCGCAGAAGACGAGTTCTCAGGGATCATTGACCTTGTAAACATGAACGCGCGCTTCTATGCGAACGATTTGGGAACTGAAATCACTGAAGGCGAAATTCCTGAAGAGTACAAGGAGCTTGCTGACGAGTGGCACACGAAACTACTCGAAGGCGTTGCTGAGCTTGATGAAGACTTGATGGAAAAATACCTTGGTGGCGAAGAAATTACTGTTGATGAACTTAAAGCTGCAATCCGTAAAGGAACGCTTGACGTTGAGTTCTATCCAGTAGTTTGCGGAACTGCTTTCAAAAACAAAGGGGTTCAATTGATGCTTGATGCAGTAATTGATTACCTCCCATCACCACTAGATGTACCGCCAATGACAGCACTTCGTCCGGATTCAGACGAAGAAGTATTGCGTAAAGCATCTGAAGACGAGCCTTTCTCTGCTCTGGCATTTAAAGTAATGACAGACCCATATGTAGGGAAATTGACGTTCTTCCGTGTTTACTCGGGTACGTTGAAATCTGGTTCGTACGTACAAAACTCTTCAAAAGGCAAGCGTGAGCGCGTAGGACGTATCCTACAAATGCACGCTAACTCTCGCGAAGAGATCGCTGAAGTATATTGCGGGGATATCGCTGCTGCGATCGGCCTGAAAGATACTTCAACAGGCGATACGCTATGTGACGAAAAAGACCAAGTAATCCTTGAGCGCATGGTCTTCCCGGAACCGGTTATCTCACTTTCAGTAGAGCCGAAATCCAAAGCGGACCAAGACAAGATGGGCCAAGCCCTTGCGAAATTGCAAGAAGAAGACCCAACTTTCCGTGCGCATACAGACCAGGAAACTGGTCAAACGATCATCGCGGGTATGGGTGAGCTTCACCTTGATATCCTAGTTGACCGTATGAGACGCGAATTCAACGTTGAAGCAAACGTCGGAGCTCCTCAGGTATCTTACCGTGAGACATTCCGTCAGTCTGCAAAAGTTGAAGGGAAGTTCGTACGTCAATCCGGTGGCCGTGGTCAGTTCGGACACGTTTGGATCGAGTTCTCTCCAAACGAAGAAGGCGCTGGCTTTGAGTTCGAAAATGGAATTGTCGGTGGTGTTGTTCCACGTGAATACATCCCAGCAGTTGAAGCGGGTCTTCGCGACTCTCTTGATAACGGTGTAGTTGCCGGTTATCCATTGGTCGACATTAAAGCACGTTTGTTCGACGGATCTTACCACGATGTTGACTCCAACGAGATGGCATTTAAAGTCGCTGCTTCTATGGCACTGAAAAATGCTGTATCAAAAGTTAACCCGGTAATCCTTGAGCCGATCATGAAAGTTGAAATTGTAATCCCTGAAGAATACCTTGGCGATATCATGGGTGACGTTACGTCTCGCCGTGGGCGCGTAGAAGGTATGGACGCTCGCGGAAACGCACAAGTTGTCCGTTCAATGGTTCCACTTTCTGAAATGTTCGGTTATGCAACAAACTTGCGTTCTAACACGCAAGGACGCGGTGTGTTCTCTATGCACTTCGATCACTATGAAGAAGTGCCGAAATCCATCGCTGAAGAAATTATCAAGAAAAATAAAGGCCAATAATTGAATTTTGACCTTTAATCAAGTATAAATAGTTTGTATGCCCAATCTGCGGTTTATTTCGGCAGCTTGGGTACTCAAACTACTACTATTAACTTACATTCTGAGGAGGATTTTTCTAATGGGTAAAGCTAAATTTGACCGTTCTAAAACACACGCTAACATTGGTACAATCGGACACGTTGACCATGGTAAAACAACTTTGACTGCAGCAATCGCTACAGTTCTTGCTAGAGCATCAGGCGGGGAAGCTCGTTCTTACGACCAAATCGATAACGCACCTGAAGAAAAAGAGCGCGGTATCACAATCAACACTTCTCACGTTGAGTACGAAACTGAAACACGCCACTACGCACACGTTGACTGCCCAGGTCACGCTGACTATGTTAAAAACATGATCACTGGTGCTGCACAAATGGACGGCGGGATCCTAGTAGTATCTGCTGCTGACGGCCCAATGCCACAAACTCGTGAGCACATCTTGCTTTCACGTCAAGTAGGCGTACCTTACCTTGTAGTATTCATGAACAAATGCGACATGGTAGACGACGAAGAGCTTCTTGAGCTAGTTGAAATGGAAGTTCGCGACCTATTGTCTGAATATGACTTCCCTGGCGATGACATCCCAGTCATCAAAGGTTCTGCACTTAAAGCTCTTGAAGGAGAGCCAGAGTGGGAAGAAAAAATCATCGAATTGATGAACGCTGTTGATGAGTACATCCCAACTCCAGAGCGCGACACTGACAAACCATTCATGATGCCTGTTGAGGATGTATTCTCAATCACTGGCCGTGGTACAGTTGCAACTGGCCGTGTTGAGCGTGGACAAATCAAAGTTGGCGATAACGTTGACATCATCGGTATCAACGAAGAAGCTAAATCTACAACTGTTACAGGCGTAGAAATGTTCCGTAAATTGCTTGACTACGCTGAAGCTGGCGACAACATTGGCGCACTTCTTCGCGGAGTTTCCCGTGACGATATCCAGCGTGGACAAGTTCTTGCTAAACCAGGCACAATCACTCCACATACAACTTTCAAAGCGGAAGTTTATGTTCTTTCAAAAGAAGAGGGTGGACGTCACACTCCATTCTTCACAAACTACCGTCCGCAGTTCTACTTCCGTACAACTGACGTAACTGGCGTTTGTAACCTTCCTGAAGGAGTAGAAATGGTTATGCCTGGCGACAACATCGAAATGAATGTTGAGCTTATCTCACCAATCGCTCTTGAAGAAGGTACTAAGTTCTCTATCCGTGAGGGTGGACGTACTGTAGGCGCTGGCGTTGTAGCTTCTATCCAGAAGTAATTCGCCTGTGCTTAAATCCCCCAACTCATTATGAGTTGGGGGATTTTTTTGTGTTCTTTTTTAACTAAAGATGAACATTGCGTGGCAGTGCGATGAGGTTTAAAGGCTGAATGATCCATGAGCATGCCGAAGAATTTTTGATTAAAATCTATTAGTTAAGAGAAGCTTATCCTTTTTTTATACGCAATATATCGCATTTTCATAAAATATTCAAACTTTTTTAAAAACATTTTAAACCGCGCCACGACAACAATGTAAACGGATACAAATGATTTCAATGTTCAGAATTAGCAAAAAAATCGCATTTTGTTTGTTGACACCCTTTAGAATAGGCGATATGATAGCAACAATTTAACAGAACAAAGCATTTACAGCGCAATCCCCATAAAAAATTTCGGAGAAAGAAGTGGACATCATGACTGAACAAGTAATCTATATGAATGGTGAATTTGTAAAAAAAGAAGATGCCAAGGTTTCAGTTTATGATCATGGCTTCCTATATGGCGACGGAGTCTTCGAAGGCATTCGTTCATACAACGGAAATGTCTTTCGTTTAGAAGAACACCTGGAGCGCCTTTACGATTCGGCTAAATCAGTGATGCTTGAAATTCCGCATACTTTCGAAGAAATGACGCAGCTGGTCGTGGAAACGCTGCGGCAAAACAAACTGAAGGACGCCTATATCCGCTTGGTCGTCTCACGCGGAGTTGGGAATCTCGGGCTCGATCCATTCAGCTGTGCAAAGCCGAATGTCATCGTCATCGCAGAGCCGCTTTCTTTATTCCCGAAAGCCTTGTACGACAGCGGCATTGAAATCGTCTCGGTCGCTTCAAGAAGAAGCCGCTCAGACGTCCTTAGCCCGAAAGTGAAATCATTGAACTATATGAACAATATCTTAGTGAAGATTGAAGCAAGCCTAGCTGGTGTCTCTGAAGCACTCATGCTGAACGATCAGGGCTATGTGGCTGAAGGATCGGCCGATAATATCTTCATCGTCCGCAAAAACAAATTGCTGACGCCTCCCGGTTATGTAGGAGCACTCGAAGGAATTACGCGCAACGCCATCATGGAAGTCGCAGCTGAAAAAGGTTACCAAATGGAAGAGGGCGTCTTTACTAGACACGATGTCTATGTCGCAGACGAAGTGTTCCTGACAGGGACGGCGGCAGAAGTCATCGCCGTCATCAAAGTGGATGGACGCGTGATCGGCGACGGCAAGCCAGGACCTGTCACGAATGACCTGTTAGAAGCATTCCGTGAGCTGGTGCAGCAAGACGGCGTTAAAGTGTATAACGAAGAACATTTAAACGTAGTATAAATTCATAAGATCAATTCAATGACGAGGTTAAAGCAAATGGAATACAGCATTTACAGAGAGCCGGGGTGGTGGAAGCCGGCAATGCTGCCAGATGCGACATCCCCTCTGAGTGGAATGCTGAACGGCTTCGGCCTTTTAGGTGTTCCCGGTGACTGCAAGCGACGGGTTATCGTTATCAGCGGATAAGCAATTATCCAAGAGGCTGCAAATCGCAGTGAAATAGGGTGGTACCATGAAGCTTTTTCATCCCTATGCAAAGAAGATGTCTTCTTTGTGTAGGGATGGAAAAGCTTTTTCATTTGCTACTTCCGAAGACTTAAGAAGAAGGAGGCGGAAAGATTGGGAGTAAACGTAAAGGTCAGAGAAGAACTCAAACAAGGATTATCCGGCAGCGGGGCAGACGTATTAATTCAATCATTGAAACAGCAGGGTGTTGAGATCATTTTTGGCTACCCAGGAGGTGCGGTTCTGCCAATCTACGATGCTTTGCATCGAAACCCGATCCGTCACATATTAGCGAGACACGAACAAGGCGCGATCCATGCAGCGGAAGGCTACGCCAGAGTTTCCGGAAAACCAGGAGTGGTCATTGCAACGTCCGGGCCTGGAGCGACGAACCTCGTCACCGGGATTGCGGATGCCATGCTCGATTCATTGCCACTCGTCATCTTCACCGGGCAAGTTGCTACATCGGTTATCGGAACCGATGCTTTCCAGGAAGCGGATATCGTCAGCATCACACAGCCGATCACGAAACATAATTACCAAGTGAAAAAAGCGGAAGACTTGCCGCGGATCATCAAGGAGGCATTCTTCATCGCTTCAACAGGGCGTCCGGGACCAGTCGTCGTCGATATCCCGAAAGATGTATCCACGATGCTGTTCGCCGGAAGTGAAGAACAAGCGGATGCAGATGTATACTTACCGGGCTATCAACCGACCATCTCGCCGAATTATCTGCAGATCCAAAAGGCAGTGCAATTGCTGTCCAAAGCGAAAAAGCCGGTGATTCTAGCCGGTGCCGGAGTATTGGCAGCGAGAGCTTCCGAAGAGCTTCAAGCATTTGCGGAACATCATCAAATCCCGATCGTGAACACCCTGCTTGGACTTGGAACAATCGGCGGCGACCATGAATTGTTCCTCGGCATGGGAGGCATGCACGGAACGTATGCAGCGAACACGGCAATTTGCGAATGTGATGTCTTACTCAACATCGGAGCCCGTTTTGACGACAGGCTCACCGGCAATTTGGCATCATTCGCGCCGAACGCGGAAGTCATCCATATCGATATCGATCCTGCAGAAATCGGGAAGAACGTCCCGACAGCCATCCCGATCGTGTCGGATGCCAAAGCGGCATTGGTCGAGCTATTGAAAAGCAATTTCGAAAGCCCGGACACAGAAGAATGGCGCGGCAAGCTCAATGCTTACCAAGAAGCTTACCCGCTTCAGTATCATCAAAAAGAACGAAAAGGCATCATGCCTCAGCAAGCTGTCGAATTGATCCACCGCTTGACGGGCGGCGATGCGATCGTCACAACGGATGTCGGACAACACCAAATGTGGACGGCTCAGTATTACCGCTTCAACAACCCGCATAACTGGGTGACATCCGGTGGGCTTGGGACGATGGGCTTCGGCTTCCCGGCAGCGATCGGGGCGAAGTTCGCAAGACCGGAAGAAACGGTCGTGGCCGTGGTCGGCGATGCCGGTTTCCAAATGACTTTGCAGGAATTGTCGCTATTGCAGGAATACCGCCTGCCGGTAAAGATCGTCATCTTGAACAACCAAAGCCTTGGGATGGTTCGCCAGTGGCAAGAAACCTTCTATGAGGAACGTTATTCCCAATCGATGATGCCCGTGCAGCCGGATTTCGTAAAACTGGCAGCCGCTTATGATCTCGACGGCTATAAGGTCGAAACGATGGAAGAAGCGGAAGAAGTATTCAAAAAAGCGTTTGAATCAGATGGCCCAGCGCTCATCGATTGCCGGGTAATCCAACTCGAATGTGTGTACCCGATGGTGGCGCCAGGCAAAGGGCTCAACGAAATGATCGGGGTGAAAGGCGAATGAAGCGAGTAATCACAACAACAGTCATCAACCAGAGCGGCGTCTTGAACCGGGTTACCGGGCTGTTGATGAAACGCCAATTCAATATTGAAAGCATTTCAGTCGGACATACTGAACAAGCAGGCATATCCAAAATGACTTTCGTCGTCAATGTGGAAGATAAAGGGAAGCTGGAGCAATTGCTCAAACAGCTACAAAAGCAGATTGACGTCTTGAAAGTCAATGACATTACCGATAAGGCGATGGTCATGAGAGAACTCGCATTGATTAAAGTGGTCGCACCGCCCGCAGCGCGCAGCGAGATCTACAGCATCGTCGAACCGTTCCGCGCGACGGTGGTCGATATGAGCAAAAACGTCACCACGTTCCAAGTAACAGGCGACCCTGAGAAAATCGAAGCCTTCATCGATTTGATGAAGCCATACGGCATCAAAGAATTAACAAGAACCGGAGTATCCGCTTTTGTCAGAGAAACGCAAAAAGCCCATACACCGCAATTGAACATCCTTTAAGCTAAAACCCCAAACCCTGAGGAGGAAATTAAAAATGGCAAAAATGTATTATAACCAAGACGTAAACGACCAGGCACTAAAAGGACAAACAATCGCGGTGATCGGCTACGGTTCGCAAGGCCATGCCCATGCGCAGAACTTAAATGATTCAGGATTCAAAGTAGTGGTCGGCGTAAGACCCGGCAAGTCATTCGATCAGGCAAAAGCAGACGGCCTGGAAGTGGCGACGGTCGCGGAAGCAGCGCAAGCAGGTGACGTTATCATGGTCCTCGTGCCGGATGAGCGTCAGACACAAATCTACGAAGAGTCGATCAAGCCGCATCTCACGGCTGGAAAATCGCTCGTCTTCGCACACGGTTTTAACGTTCATTTCAACCAAATCGTGCCGCCGAAAGATGTGGACGTGTTCCTTGTCGCCCCTAAAGGCCCGGGGCATCTTGTCCGCAGAACATTCGAAGCAGGAGCAGGTGTACCGGCATTGTTCGCAGTACATCAAGATGTATCCGGCAATGCGAAAGATACGGCTTTAGCTTATGCAAAAGGCGTCGGCGCTGCCCGTGCCGGAATCTTGGAGACGACGTTCAAGGAAGAAACGGAAACGGATCTATTCGGTGAACAAGCCGTACTATGCGGCGGGGTGACGTCACTTGTCAAAGCCGGATTCGAGACACTAGTGGAAGCAGGCTATCAGCCGGAACTGGCATACTTCGAATGCTTGCACGAACTGAAATTGATTGTTGACCTCATGTATGAAGGCGGCATGTCGGGCATGCGCTACTCGATCTCCGATACAGCGCAATGGGGAGATTTTGTATCCGGCCCGCGCATTGTCGATGCCGATACAAAAGCCCGCATGAAAGATGTATTGACGGATATCCAAACCGGCAAGTTCGCCAAAGGCTGGTTGCTTGAGAACCAATTGAACCGTCCGGAATTCACGGCGATCGAAAACGCTGAAGCGGAACACCAAATCGAACAAGTCGGACGCGAGTTGCGCGCCATGATGCCATTCGTCAATGAAAACAAAAAACCAAAAGAGGTGGCTGCTAATGTCTCAAATTGATATTTTCGATACGACACTACGGGACGGAGAACAGTCGGCCGGGATCAACTTGAATACAGCTGAGAAAATCGAAATCGCCCGCCAGCTCGAACGTCTAGGCGTGACGATTATCGAATCGGGGTTCCCGGCTTCATCGCCAGGAGACTTCGACGCAGTGCAGCGGATAGCCGGTACGGTAAAGAACTCTATCGTAACGGGATTGTCCCGCTCCATGAAAGCGGATATCGACCGGACATGGGATGCCTTGAAGGGAGCGGAACAACCGCATATCCACATCTTCTTGGCAACGTCTCCTATCCATATGGAACATAAATTGATGAAAACACCGGAACAAGTTGTCGACATCGCTGTTGAATCTGTCCGTTATGCGAAGAAATTCTTCCCGCTCGTCCAATGGTCGGCGGAAGATGCTTCTCGTTCAGACCCGGAATTCTTGGCGCATATCATCAAGAAAGTCATCGAAGCAGGCGCGACCACAATCAATTTGCCGGATACGGTCGGCTATGCGACGCCGGCAGAATACGGGGCGATGTTCCGCTATATGACGGAAAACGTACCGGGCATCGAAAACGTCAAGCTATCAGCGCATTGCCATAACGATCTGGGCATGGCGACAGCGAATACGCTCGCGGCGATTGAAAACGGCGCGACGCAAGTCGAAGGCACGATCAACGGCATCGGTGAACGTGCAGGGAACGTCGCGTTGGAAGAAATTGCGGTGGCGCTCCATATCCGCAAGCAATTCTACGAAATCGAAACCGGCATTAATTTGAACGAGATCAAACGCTCGAGCCAATTGGTCAGCCAATTGACCGGCAGCATCATCCAGCCGAACAAAGCGGTTGTCGGAAAGAATGCTTTTGCCCATGAATCAGGCATCCACCAGGACGGCATGTTGAAAAACCCGCTGACCTATGAAATCATCACGCCGGAATTGATCGGCGATGCAGCGACTGAACTGGTCCTTGGCAAACATTCCGGCAGGCACGCATTCCGCGACCGTGCGGTGAAGATGGGCTTCGAGTTGCCTGACGCTAAATTGAATGAAGCGTTCATTGAATTCAAGAAACTCGCCGACCGTAAAAAACAGATCACAGAAGACGATTTGTTCGTCTTGTTGACCGACCAGCAAATCAATGACACCGAGACACCTATCTATGAGCTTGAAAGTGTGCAGGTGCAATACGGCACAGCGAATATCCCGACGGCGACAGCATCCGCTATCGGCCCGGACGGCACCGCGATTCACGAAGCAGCAACCGGCTCCGGATCGGTCGAAGCGATATTCAATACACTTGAACGCATCGTCGAAGGCAAAGTGCACATCCTGGACTACCGTGTAACATCTATCGGCAAAGGCCGCGATGCACTCGGCGAAGCCGTTATCAATATGAGCTACGACGGAGAGACCGTTACTGGCCGCGACGTCGCACAGGATGTGTTGGAAGCGACCGCAAAAGCTTATTTCAACGCAGTGAATCGCCAGCTTGTGAAACAGGGAAATAAAACGAAGATCGAAGCAGTGTAAAAAGCAAACCCACAGAGGAGGAATTACTATGGAAAAGACAATCGCAGTATTGCCAGGAGACGGCATCGGACCAGAAGTAACAGAAGCAGCAGTAAAGGTGCTAAAATCCATTGCGATGCGCTATGGGCACACATTCCATTGGAAATTCGCGGCGATCGGGGGAGCGGCAGTCGATGAATTCGGTAGCCCGCTGCCAAAAGAAACCGTTGAAGCGTGTGAAGCGAGCGACGCCATCCTCCTCGGTGCGGTAGGCGGCCCGAAATGGGACAACAACCCCGCAGAACAGCGCCCCGAAAAAGGGCTGTTGAATATCCGCAAACACTTCGATTTGTTTGCCAACGTCCGCCCAGTCAAAGCGGTGCCGGCACTTCTCGGATCGTCCCCATTAAAAGAAGAAATCGCGCGTGAAGTGGACATGGTCATCGTCCGCGAATTGACTGGCGGCTTGTATTTCGGTGAACCGAAACGCCACAATGAAAATTCCGCAGTCGATACACTCGTCTACACACGCGCAGAAATCGAGCGCATCGTCGATCAGGCATTCGAAATGGCCCGCTCACGCCGCGGCAAACTGGCGTCCGTCGACAAAGCGAACGTCTTGGAATCCAGCAAGCTTTGGAGAAAAGTCGTTGAAGAACGCAAGGCCGGTTATCCGGACGTGGAAGTTGAGCATATGCTAGTCGATTCGGCTGCCATGAAATTGATCACTAACCCACGGGCATTCGACGTCGTGGTCACAGAGAACATGTTCGGCGACATCTTGAGCGACGAAGCATCGGTCATCACCGGCTCACTCGGCATGCTGCCGTCAGCGAGCATCCGTTCAGATGGATTCGGCTTGTATGAACCGGTACACGGCTCGGCACCGGATATCGCAGGGCAAAACAAAGCAAACCCGTCTGCTGCGATTTTGTCGGCTGCGATGATGCTGCGCCAGTCGTTCGGCATGGAGTCAGAAGCATCGTCGATTGAAGATGCAGTTATGAGCGTCCTTGAAGATGGCTATTGCACAGGCGATTTGTCGGCTTGCGGCAATAAAGTCATCTCAACGGAACGCTTTGTGGAAAAAGTCATCGAAGAATTGGAACGGGAATTCGTGTCGGAACACATCATGTTTTCCTACGTGTAAATGGAAGGGGCACTCTGCTATGGCAAAAACGATTATTGAAAAAATCTGGGAACAGCATATTGTATTCGAAGAACCGGGAAAACCCGACCTGTTGTATATCGACCTTCACCTCCTGCATGAAGTCACTTCTCCGCAGGCATTTGAAGGCTTGCGCTTGAACGGCCGAAAAGTGCGGCGTCCGGATTTGTGCTTTGCGACGATGGACCATAACGTGCCGACGCGCAACCGCTCAGTGATCAAAGACCCGATTTCCCGCAAGCAAATCAAGACGCTTCAGGAAAACTGTGATGAGTTTGGGGTGCCGCTTGCAGGCATCAATCATCCCGACCAAGGCATCGTCCACGTCATCGGACCGGAACTCGGCCTCACACAGCCCGGCAAGACGATTGTCTGCGGTGATAGCCATACGTCCACGCACGGCGCGTTCGGCGCGTTGGCATTCGGCATCGGGACAAGTGAAGTAGAGCATGTGTTGTCGACGCAGACGCTGTGGCAGTCCAAGCCGAAAACGATGGAAATCCGCATCGACGGAGAGCTTGGCTTCGGTGTTTCCGCAAAAGACGTCATTCTTGCGATCATCTCGAAGTACGGCGTCGATATGGGGACAGGGCATATCATTGAATACACCGGTGAAGCGATCCGCAATTTATCGATGGAAGAACGCATGACGATCTGCAATATGTCCATCGAAGCGGGCGCACGCGCCGGCCTTGTCAGCCCAGACGAAACAACAGTCGAATATTTGCGCGGCAGAAGAAATGTCCCAGAAGGCGAAGCGTTCGAGCACGAAGCTGGGCGCTGGCTGGCGCTGGCAACAGACGAAGGCGCGAGCTACGATGTGTCGCATACCATCCATGCGGACGACATCTCCCCATTTGTTACATGGGGCACCAATCCGTCGATGGGCTCAGGCATTGCTGAACGTGTGCCGACAGCGGCGGATTACGACAAGCAGGAAGACCGGGATGCTTTGGGCCAAGCGCTTGCTTATATGCAATTGGAAGAAGGCGCACCGTTATCATCCATCGCGATCCAGCATGTCTTTATCGGCTCATGCACAAATGCTCGCCTCAGCGATTTGCGGGCAGCAAGTGAAATCGTCAAAGGCAGAACGGTGCATCCGTCGGTCACGGCGATTGTCGTACCGGGCTCTGAGACCGTCAAGCGTGCAGCTGAAGCGGAAGGGCTTGACCAAGTGTTCTTGCGGGCAGGCTTTGAATGGCGCGAGACAGGCTGCAGCATGTGCCTCGCCATGAATGAGGATGCTGTACCGGCAGGCGAACGCTGCGCTTCTACATCGAACCGCAATTTTGAAGGGCGCCAAGGTGCAGGGTCGATGACGCATTTGGTCTCACCCGTAATGGCGGCTGCGGCTGCGATTGAAGGGCATTTGACGGATGTCCGAAAGTTTATGAACGAACCTGTGCCCTCGGCATAACGGAAGGAGGAACTGAATTTGAAACCCATCAATGAAATTTCGAGCGTCTTGACGCCGCTCGACCGCAAAAACGTCGATACCGACCAAATCATTTCAAAGGAATTCCTCAAGCGCATCGAGCGTACAGGGTTCGGGAAGTATTTGTTCTACCATTGGCGTTTTGGCGCTGACGGTAAGCCGAATCAAGACTTTGTCTTAAATGATCCGCGCTTCCAAGGTTCCGAGATCCTTGTGGCGCAGGAAAACTTCGGTTGCGGCTCGTCCCGTGAACACGCGCCGTGGGCCATCCTGGACTACGGTTTCCGTGTCGTCATCTCGCCGAGTTATGCGGATATCTTCTATAATAACTGTGTGAAGAACGGCATCTTGCCGATCCGCCTCGAAGAAGCGGAAGTGGCTGCCTTGCTGGAAAAAGGCAAACAGGCGCCGTACCGTCTTGATGTCGACCTAAAAAACCAAACGGTGACGGCAGAAGATGGCGCCAGCTATTCGTTCGACATCGATCCGTACTGGAAAGAAATGCTGTTGAACGGCTGGGATGAGATCGCCTTGACGATTCAATACGATTCCTATATCCAGGCATACGAAGAAAAAACGCAGCAAGCCCAATAAAGCACCGCCGCTCTTTGCCTTTGGGCAGGGAGCGGTTTTTTGGTGCCATTCAGGAGCAGTTTTGCTGTGTTGACATCATTGTACAGATTTGTTACTTTAGTAAAGGACTTTAACGCTTTAGCAAACTAAAGGAGAAATGAACAATGAATGCAGTTATTATCGCGGTTTTAGTGATGCTGGTTTTAAGCTTGCTTCGGGTCAATGTGGTGTTCGCCTTATTGATCGGCGCATTGGCTGGAGGGCTTAGCGGAGGGCTTAGCTTCACTGAAACTTTGACTTCCTATACAGATGGTCTCGGTGCAGGGGCGACCATTGCACTGAGCTACGCCATGCTCGGCGGATTCGCTGTTGCGATTTCGCGTACCGGCATACCGGAATTGCTCGTTGCCGGTGTATTGAAGCTGGTCAATAAAGAAGGGGAGGCGACGCGCGAGAACTTGGCGAAGGCGCTTATCATCTTTGCGCTGTTCGCGATGGCCATCTTCTCGCAAAACCTGATCCCGATCCACATTGCCTTTATCCCGCTCTTGGTGCCGCCAATTCTGCACATCTTAAATGAACTGCGCATCGACCGCCGCCTTATCGCCTCGGTGCTGACATTCGGCCTGACGGCGCCGTATATTTTATTGCCGTATGGCTTCGGGTTGATCTTCCATGAGATTCTCGCTACGCAGATGGAACTGGCGGGCATGCCGATCGATATGGCGGATATCCCGAAAGCGATGGCATTGCCAGTCGCTGGCCTATTCCTCGGCTTAGTCGTTGCGGTTTTCATTTCTTACCGCAAGCCGCGTGATTATCGGACTGTAGAGGCAGCTACTACTATAGAAGAAACTCCAAAACGGACCGCTTCCGTTAAAGACATTATCGTGACGGTCATCGCCTTGATCGCAGCGCTCTTCGCGCAGATCCAAAGCGACTCGATGATCATCGGCGCACTCGCCGGTATCCTGATCCTTTACGTCTTCGGTGCAATGAAATGGAAAGAAGCGGATGATGTATTGACGGCAGGCATGCGCATGATGGCCTTCATCGGTTTTGTCATGATCTCAGCAAATGGATTCGCTTCGGTCATCCAAGCGACTGGTGCCATCGATTCGCTCGTTGAAAATGCAGCGGCTATCTTCGGCGACAATAAAGGCCTAGCAGCACTCGCGATGTTGATTGTCGGTTTGTTCGTCACGATGGGCATCGGATCGTCGTTCTCGACGATCCCGATCATCGCTGCGATATTTGTTCCGCTCAGTGTCGAGTTCGGATTCTCGACCTTGGCGATCATCGCTTTGATCGGGACAGCGGGCGCGCTCGGCGATGCCGGGTCGCCAGCATCCGACTCGACGCTTGGGCCGACCGCTGGACTTAATGTCGATGGCCAGCACAATCACATCTGGGATACGGTCGTCCCGACGTTCATCCATTACAATATCCCGCTCGTGTTATTTGGCTGGATTGCGGTCATGTTCTTAGGATGAGTCCGAAAGATTTCGACTATTATCGTATCGGTTGAAACTGAAAAGAATCCTGCTATACTAGTAAAAGCGAATGAAAAAGAATTTCGTGCAAAGTCTTGCGGAATTCTTTTTTATTTTGTATAATGGTGAATGTTGGTCTTTGACTGCGAAGAAGCGAGAGGTTACCGACACACCCGGCCGCTTTGCCATGGCGAGTGTGAGGAAAATTTTCGTGGAGAAGTCTATCCCAAAAATAGGCGAAAAGGGAGGGAAAATAATGGCAAAACAAAAAATTCGTATCCGTTTGAAAGCATATGATCACAGAATCTTGGATCAGTCTGCTGAGAAGATTGTTGAAACTGCTAAACGTTCAGGTGCTAGTGTATCGGGTCCGATACCGTTGCCGACGGAAAAGTCAATCTACACAATCTTGCGAGCTGTCCACAAATATAAAGATGCTCGCGAACAATTCGAAATGCGCACACACAAACGTCTGATCGATATCGTTAACCCGACACCACAGACTGTTGACGCGCTAATGAAACTGGATCTACCATCCGGCGTTGATATTGAAATCAAACTATAATTGGTAAACGAAAATAAAAAACATAAAATTTTGCAGGAGGTGTGACGACATGACCAAAGGAATCTTAGGTAGAAAAATCGGTATGACGCAAGTTTTTGCTGAGAACGGTGATTTGATCCCTGTAACTGTAATCGAAGCTGCTCCAAACGTAGTGCTTCAGAAAAAAACAGTTGAAGTGGATGGCTACGAATCGGTACAACTTGGTTTTGATGACAAACGCGAGAAGCTTTCGAACAAACCAGAGAAAGGCCACGTAGCGAAAGCAAACACTGCTCCTAAGCGCTTCATTCGCGAACTTCGCAATGTAAACTTAGCTGATTACGAGATTGGTCAGGAAGTCAAAGTAGATGTATTCGCAGAAGGCGATGTAGTAGATGTAACAGGAACTACGAAAGGTAAAGGTTTCCAAGGTGTTATCAAACGCCACGGACAATCACGCGGACCAATGACTCACGGTTCACGTTACCACCGTCGTCCTGGTTCAATGGGGCCTGTTGCTCCGAACCGCGTATTCAAACAGAAGAAATTGCCTGGTCAAATGGGCGGCAACACGGTCACTATCCAAAACCTTCACATCGTGAAAGTGGATGCTGAGCGCAACTTGCTTCTTATTAAAGGGAATGTTCCTGGCGCACGTAAATCATTAATCCGTGTTAAGTCGGCTATCAAAGCCAACTAATCACATTTAAAGGAAGGAGGAAACAAGAATGCCTAAAGTAGCTTTACTAAATCAAACTGGTTCACAAGTTGGCGATATCGAATTGAACGATCTTGTCTTCGGCATCGAACCAAATGAATCTGTACTTTTTGATGCAGTCGTTGCACAACGTGCTTCATTGCGTCAAGGTAACCATAAAGTTAAAAACCGTTCTGAAGTAGCCGGTGGCGGAAGAAAGCCATGGAAGCAAAAAGGAACTGGACGTGCTCGTCAAGGTTCGATCCGTTCACCACAATGGCGCGGAGGCGGAGTCGTATTCGGCCCGACACCACGCAGCTACAGCTACAAACTTCCTAAAAAAGTCCGTCGCTTGGCTCTTCGTTCTGCATTGTCTTCGGCAGTAGCAAACGAAAACCTGATGGTACTTGAAGGATTGGCTTTCGACGCACCGAAAACAAAGGAATTCACGAAGCTCGTGACTGACTTGTCTGTCGGTAAGAAAGCATTGTTCGTAACAGCTGACCTTGATGAAAACGTGGCACTATCTGCACGCAACATCAAAGGCATGACAGTTGTACCGGCAAACGGTATCAACGTATTGGACTTGCTTGGCCATGACAAAGTTGTCATGACTAAAGGAGCCGTAGAGAAAATCGAGGAGGTGCTAGGTTAATGGAAGCACGTGACATTCTAAAGCGTCCAGTCATTACCGAGCGTTCTTCTGAGGTAATGGCGGAGAAGAAGTACACTTTCGAAGTGGACGTTCGCGCTAACAAAACTCAAGTTAAACATGCAGTTCAAGAAGTCTTCGGCGTTCAAGTTGAGAAAGTCAACATCATGAACTACAAAGGCAAATTCAAACGCATGGGCAAACACGCAGGCTACACGAACAAACGCCGCAAAGCGATCGTGAAATTGACTGCTGATTCAAAAGACATCGAACTATTCGAAATGTAATTGTATAAGTTCTGAACAAGAACTAATCAAAGAAGGAGGGAAACAACGTGGGGATTAGAAAATACAAACCTACCACTAACGGTCGTCGTAACATGACTAGTTCGGATTTCGCTGAAATCACAACGAACAAGCCTGAAAAGTCGCTTTTGCAACCGACGAAGCGTAAAGGCGGCCGTAACAACCAAGGTAAAATCACTGTACGCCACCACGGGGGCGGACATAAGCGCCAATACCGCGTGATCGATTTCAAACGTAACAAAGATGGCATTCCAGGACGCGTTGCTACGATCGAATACGATCCGAACCGTTCTGCTAACATCGCACTTATCCATTACGCTGACGGAGAAAAACGTTACATCCTTGCACCTAAAGGTGTTCAGGTTGATACGCAAATCATGTCAGGACCGGAAGCAGACATCAAAGCAGGTAACGCTTTGCCATTGCTTAACATCCCAATGGGTTCTACTATCCACAACATCGAGTTGAAACCAGGCGGAGGCGGCCAATTGGTACGTTCTGCAGGAGCTTCAGCACAGGTGCTTGGTAAAGAAGGAAAATACGTAACTGTCCGCTTGCAATCAGGCGAAGTTCGCATGATCCTTGCTACTTGCCGCGCAACTATCGGCGCTGTTGGAAACGAACAGCACGAATTGATCAACATCGGTAAAGCAGGACGTAACCGCTGGAAGGGCAATCGCCCAACTGTCCGCGGATCTGTCATGAACCCGAACGATCACCCACACGGTGGTGGTGAAGGACGTTCGCCAATCGGACGTAAATCTCCAATGTCTCCATGGGGCAAACCAACTCTTGGATACAAAACACGCAAGAAAACGAACAAATCCGATAAATTCATCGTGCGTCGCCGCAAAAAATAATTTGATTTCGCTGCGGTTCGCCAAAAGAACCGTGGTGCAATCACGAAGGGAGGATCCCAAATGGGTCGCAGCTTGAAAAAAGGACCTTTTGTAGACGATCATCTTATGAAGAAAGTCGAAGCGCAAAAGGAATCTGAGAAAAAACAAGTGATCAAAACTTGGTCTCGCCGTTCTACAATTTTCCCGACATTCATCGGACTAACAATTGCAGTATACGATGGCCACAAACACATCCCTGTATACGTGACTGAAGATATGGTAGGCCATAAACTTGGTGAATTTGCTCCAACACGCAAATACGCAAGCCATGGTGCAGACGATAAGAAAACAAGACGTTAATTGAGAGGAGGATTTCCCCATGCAAGCAAAAGCTGTTGCTAGAACAGTACGTATTGCTCCTCGTAAAGTCCGTTTAGTAGTAGATTTAATCCGAGGCAAGCAAATCGGTGAAGCGGTCGCAATTTTGAACCATACTCCTAAAGCAGCATCCATTGTTGTTGAGAAGTTGTTGAAATCTGCAGCTGCTAACGCTGAACACAATTATGAAATGAACATCGAGAACCTTGTCATCAGCGAAGTATTCGTTGACGAAGGGCCGACTTTGAAGCGTTTCCGTCCACGTGCAATGGGACGCGCGAGCGCGATCAACAAACGCACAAGCCACATCACACTAGTGGTATCTGAGAAGAAGGAGGGATAATTCGTGGGACAAAAAATTCATCCAATTGGAATGCGAATCGGAATCATCCGTGATTGGGAGTCGAAATGGTACGCTGAAAAAGACTACGCGACACTCCTTCACGAAGATTTGAAAATCCGTGAATACATCGAAACACGTTTGAAAGAAGCTTCAGTTTCGAAAATCGAAATCGAGCGCGCTGCAAACCGTGTAAACGTAACAATCCACACTGCTAAGCCAGGTATGGTAATCGGTAAAGGTGGCTCTGAAGTAGAAGTACTTCGTACGCAACTGAACGCGATGACTGGCAAGCGTGTCCACATCAACATCGTAGAAATCAAACGCGCTGACCTTGACGCGAAATTGGTCGCTGAAGGAATCGCACGCCAGCTAGAAAACCGTGCATCATTCCGCCGCGCTCAAAAACAAACGCTCCAACGCACTATGCGTGCAGGCGCTAAAGGGATCAAAACTCAAGTATCTGGACGTCTAGGCGGAGCTGACATTGCCCGTGCTGAGTCCTATAGCGAAGGAACTGTTCCGCTCCATACATTGCGCGCAGACATCGACTATGCGCACGCTGAAGCAGACACTACTTATGGTAAGCTCGGCGTGAAAGTATGGATCTACCGCGGTGAAGTCCTTCCAACCAAGAAGAATTCTGAGGAAGGAGGCAAATAATATGTTATTGCCAAAACGCGTAAAATATCGTCGTGAACACCGTGGCAAGATGCGCGGAGAAGCGAAAGGCGGCAAAGAAGTCGCATTCGGCGAATATGGCCTGCAGGCTCTTGAGTCTTCATGGATCACTAACCGCCAAATCGAATCTGCCCGTATCGCTATGACACGTTACATGAAACGTGGCGGTAAAGTCTGGATCAAGATTTTCCCTCACAAGCCATACACGAAAAAGCCTCTTGAAGTACGGATGGGTTCCGGTAAAGGTTCACCTGAAGGCTGGGTA
Organism: Planococcus rifietoensis; assembly: GCF_001465795.2. Taxonomy (NCBI): domain Bacteria; kingdom Bacillati; phylum Bacillota; class Bacilli; order Caryophanales; family Caryophanaceae; genus Planococcus; species Planococcus rifietoensis. The sequence continues at coordinate 3,331,875 of NZ_CP013659.2, forward strand.
GCGGTAGTAAAAACTGGTAAAATTATGTTCGAAATCGCTGGAGTATCTGAAGAAGTTGCACGCGAAGCATTGCGTCTTGCCTCTCACAAACTGCCAGTGAAAACGAAATTCGTAAAACGCGAAGAAATTGGTGGTGAATCGAATGAAAGCTAATGAAATCCGTGACCTAACCACTGCTGAAATCGAACAAAAAGTGAAATCACTGAAAGAAGAGCTTTTCAACCTTCGCTTCCAATTGGCTACTGGTCAATTAGAAAATACGGCTCGCATCCGCGAAGTACGTAAAGCGATTGCCCGTATGAAAACTGTGATTCATGAAAGAGAACTCAGTGGCAACAACTGATAATTCGAGAGGAGGTTGCAAGTATGTCTGAGCGTAACCAACGCAAAGTATACACAGGCCGCGTCGTGTCTGACAAAATGGACAAAACCATTACAGTAATGGTTGAAACTCAAAAAAAGCACGCGCTTTATGGCAAACGTGTAAAATACTCTAAGAAATTCAAGACTCATGATGAGAACAACGAAGCGAAAATGGGCGACATCGTTCGCATCATGGAAACTCGTCCACTATCAGCTACAAAACGTTTCCGTTTAGTGGAAGTCGTCGAAAAAGCTGTCATCATCTAATTTAAATAAGTTCGGAATCCTAAAAGTTCCGGAGGGAGGTTACCTAAGTGATCCAACAGGAAAGTCGTTTAAAAGTTGCAGACAACTCGGGTGCTCGTGAAGTACTTACGATTAAAGTGCTTGGTGGTTCTGGTCGCAAGACAGCAAACATCGGTGACGTAATCGTTTGTACCGTGAAAAAAGCAACACCAGGTGGCGTTGTTAAGAAAGGTGAAGTCGTTAAGGCTGTCATCGTTCGCACGAAAAGCGGAGCTCGCCGTAAAGACGGTACTTACATCAAATTTGATGAAAATGCATGTGTGATTATCCGCGACGATAAAGGTCCACGCGGAACACGTATCTTCGGACCAGTTGCACGTGAACTTCGTGACAACAACTTCATGAAGATCGTTTCACTTGCTCCTGAAGTTCTATAAAACATCCAACGTGCGATACCAAGGAGGTGCGACAGAATGCATGTAAAAAAAGGTGATACAGTTAAGGTCATCTCTGGTAAAGACAAAGGCAAAACAGGAGTTGTTTTGACTGCTCTACCTAAGAAAGACCGTGTGCTCGTTGAAGGTGTTAACATCGTCAAAAAGCATACAAAACCGAACCAGGCAAGCCCGCAAGGCGGAATTGTCAGCCAAGAAGCTGCGATCCACGTATCAAACGTGATGGTAGTTGACCCTAAATCCGGCGAGCCGACTCGCGTAGGATACAAAATGGAAGACGGCAAAAAAGTTCGTGTTGCAAAAAAATCCGGTGAAAAATTAGATAAATAAAATTCCTGAATGAGGGGAGGTACAAACATGAACCGCCTACAAGAAAAATATGTGAACGAAATCACTCCTGCTCTAGTGAGCAAGTTTGAATATTCCTCAGTAATGCAGGCACCAAAAGTTGACAAGATCGTTATCAACATGGGTGTCGGTGAAGCTGTACAAAACACAAAATCACTTGATTCTGCTGTTGAAGAATTGCAGACGATCACTGGTCAAAAGCCAGTCATCACAAAAGCTAAGAAATCTATCGCTGGCTTCCGCCTTCGTGAAGGTATGCCAATCGGATGTAAAGTTACACTACGCGGTGAGCGTATGTATGACTTCCTGGATAAATTGATTGCTATCTCACTACCACGTGTTCGTGACTTCCGTGGCGTATCGAAAAAATCTTTCGACGGACGCGGCAACTACACACTTGGTGTGAAAGAACAATTGATCTTCCCTGAAATCGATTATGATAAAGTTTCTAAAGTACGCGGTATGGATATCGTAATTGTGACAACTGCGAACTCTGATGAAGAAGCTCGTGAGTTATTGACACAATTCGGTATGCCGTTCCAAAAGTAAAGATGAGGGAGGCGTAAACGTGGCTAAAAAATCAATGATTGCTAAACAAAAACGCACGCCAAAGTATAAAGTACAAGAGTACACTCGCTGTGAACGATGCGGACGTCCGCATTCAGTACTGCGCAAATTCAAACTTTGCCGTATTTGTTTCCGTGAACTTGCATATGTGGGACAAATTCCTGGCGTCAAAAAAGCCAGCTGGTAATCCCCTAAATTGGGAAGGAGGTAAATGTAATGACAATGACAGATCCGATTGCAGATATGCTGACACGCATTCGTAATGCAAACATGGTTCGTCACGAGAAATTGGAGCTTCCGGCTTCCAACGTGAAAAAAGACATCGCTGAAATCCTGAAGCGCGAAGGTTTCGTACGTGACGTAGAATATGTTGAAGATGATAAACAAGGCATGATCCGCATTTTCCTTAAATACGGTGCCAACAACGAACGCGTCATCACTGGCTTGAAACGCATTTCAAAACCAGGACTACGTGTATACGCTAAAACTGACGAGGTGCCTCGTGTACTAAACGGTCTTGGAATCGCTCTAGTATCGACATCACAAGGTTTGGTAACTGATAAAGAAGCCCGCGCGAAAAAAGTCGGCGGCGAAATCATAGCTTACGTTTGGTAAGAAGCAACAAACGAATGGAGGTGCAACAGAATGTCACGTGTAGGTAAAAAACCAATCGAGGTTCCTGCTAACGTTACCGTTACTGTCGAAGACAACAATAACGTAACTGTAAAAGGACCTAAAGGCGAGCTTACTCGCTCGTTTAACTCAGATATCACAATCACGCAGGAAGACAATGTTTTGACATTGTCACGCCCATCAGATTCCAAAGACCACCGCACAATCCACGGTACAACCCGTGCATTGCTCGCGAACATGGTTACTGGAGTATCTGAAGGCTTCTCCCGCTCACTTGAACTAGTCGGTGTAGGTTACCGTGCCCAGCTACAAGGCAAGAAATTGGTCTTGAACGTTGGATACTCTCATCCGGTGGAATTCACTCCGGAAGAAGGAATCGAAATCGAAGTACAAGGCAACACGAAAGTCGTCGTTAAAGGAATTAACAAGGAATTGGTTGGAGCACTTGCTTCAAACATCCGTGCTACTCGTCCGCCAGAGCCGTATAAAGGCAAAGGGATCCGTTACGAAGACGAAAAAGTTCGCCGCAAAGAAGGTAAAACAGGTAAATAATGCTGCTTAGGCAGGCTGAAAGGAGTGACCTCAGTGATTACGAAACTCGATAAAAACGCATCCCGTAAAAAACGTCACGCTCGCGTACGTTCTAAAATCACGGGAACAGCTGAACGTCCGCGCTTGAACGTTTTCCGTTCAAACAAATACATCTACGCTCAATTGATCGACGATGTAAACGGCGTAACGCTTGCTAGCGCATCATCTGCAGATAAAGATTTTTCTCTAGAAACTAAAGGCAACGTCGAAGCAGCTGCTCAAGTTGGCGAAACGATTGCAAAACGCGCAGTAGAAAACGGCTTGAAATCAGTTGTTTTTGACCGCGGTGGTTATCTATATCATGGACGTGTGAAAGCTTTGGCTGAATCCGCACGTGAAAACGGCTTAGAATTCTAAAAGAAGGAGGGACACATATAATGCGTCGTATTGATCCAAACAAACTTGAACTTGAAGAACGCGTAGTTACGATTAACCGCGTAGCGAAAGTTGTAAAAGGTGGACGTCGTTTCCGTTTCTCCGCATTGGTTGTTGTAGGCGACAAAAATGGTAAAGTCGGTTTTGGTACTGGGAAAGCACAAGAAGTTCCAGAAGCAATCCGTAAAGCTATTGAAGATGCGAAGAAGAACTTAATCGAAGTACCTATGGTTAAAGGTACTACTCCACATCTAGTGACCGGGCGCTTCGGTGCCGGCTCGATTCTTATCAAACCTGCTTCACCAGGTACTGGTGTTATTGCTGGTGGTCCTGTTCGTGCGGTATTAGAGCTTGCAGGAGTACAAGACATCTTGTCTAAATCTCTTGGTTCTAACACACCGATCAACATGGTCCGTGCTACTATCAACGGTTTGACTCAACTGAAGAGCGCTGATGAAGTTGCAAAACTTCGCGGCAAAACTACAGAAGAGTTATTCCAATAAGGGAGGGAAATTACATGGCTACTAAACTAGAAATTACCCTCACTAAATCCGTGATCGGTTCAAAGCCGACACAACGTAAAACAGTCCAGTCACTAGGCCTGCGCAAAATGCATCAAACAGTTGAGCACCAAGACAACGCGGCAGTTCGCGGAATGCTTGATAAAGTCGCTCACTTAGTTACTATTAAAGAAGTTTAATCCCTGATTTCTATAGAAGGAGGTGCCAACCACATGAAACTTCACGAATTAAAACCAGCAGAAGGTTCACGCAGCTCACGCAAGCGTATCGGACGCGGAATCGGTTCAGGTACTGGTAAAACAGCCGGTAAAGGTCACAAAGGTCAAAAAGCCCGTTCAGGCGGCGGTGTCCGTCCAGGATTCGAGGGTGGTCAAAACCCATTGTTCCGTCGTTTGCCGAAGCGTGGATTCACGAACATCAACCGTAAAGATTACACTGTTGTAAACCTTGACGTGTTGAACCGTTTCGAAGAAGGCACAGAAATTACACCTGCATTGTTGATCGAAACAGGTGTTGTGAGCAAAGAGCGTTCTGGTATCAAGATCCTTGGTAACGGAAGCTTGGACAAGAAATTGTCTGTACAAGCCCACAAATTCTCTGCATCAGCTAAAGAAGCTATTGAAGCTGCCGGCGGTCAAACCGAGGTGCTTTAATGTTTCAGACAATCTCTAATCTTATGCGCGTATCTGATATTCGAAATAAAATTTTCTTTACTTTAGCAATGCTCATCATCTTCCGTATCGGGACATTCGTTCCGGTGCCGAATGTTGATGCGTCAGTACTCCAAGCTACTGATCAGATGGGTCTGATCGGTTTCTTGAATACTTTCGGTGGAGGCGCCCTAGCCAACTTCTCGATTTTGGCGATGGGAATCATGCCTTATATCACAGCATCGATCATCGTGCAGCTTCTGCAAATGGATGTTGTGCCGAAATTTGCTGAGTGGGCGAAACAAGGCGAAGTCGGAAGACGGAAACTTGCTCAATTCACTCGTTACTTTACAATCGTTCTTGCGTTTATTCAGGCGATCGGTATGTCTTATGGATTTAACCAAATGTACGGAGGTACATTGATTCAAGATGATTCGGTTGCGACTTACGTAGTAATCGCCATCGTACTGACAGCAGGGACAGCATTTCTATTGTGGCTTGGTGAGCAGATCACGGCAAAAGGCGTGGGGAACGGTATTTCGATTATCATCTTCGCAGGGATTGTCGCTGCAGTACCAGGAGCAATTAACCAACTTTATGCGCAGCAGATCCAAGGAGCTGGCGACCAGCTTCCGATCAATATTGCCATCATGGCATTGCTCGCACTCGCAATTGTTGCAATTACTGTATTGGTCATTTACGTCCAACAAGCGTTGCGTAAAATCCCGATCCAGTATGCCAAACGTGTCGCTGGCCGTGGCCAGAGCTCGAATGGGCAGCAAACGCATTTACCTTTGAAAGTAAACGCGGCCGGAGTTATCCCGGTAATCTTTGCAGTGGCATTCATCATCACGCCGCAAACCATCGCTTCTTTCTTTGGTGCCAACGCGTTTACGGAGGCAATCCAGAATACGTTTGATTACACGCGTCCTGTCGGCATGATCATTTATGTCGCCTTGATCATTGCATTCACGTATTTCTATGCATTCATTCAGGTCAATCCTGAAAACGTGGCGGACAACTTGAAAAAGCAAGGTGCATACATTCCGGGAATCCGTCCGGGTAAAAATACGCAAGATTATTTAACAAGTGTGCTTTACCGCCTGACTTTTGTGGGAGCAATCTTCCTCTCAGTTATTGCGGTCATGCCAATTTTCTTCATCAACATCGCAAACCTGCCTCAATCTGCACAGATTGGCGGCACCAGTTTGCTGATCGTCGTCGGGGTAGCCCTTGAAACGATGAAGCAATTGGAATCGCAGCTTGTGAAACGTCATTACAAAGGCTTTATGAAATAATCAATGGGGAGGAACGTGAAAACGTTCCTTATCCACTTGTCTGAGGGGGCAAAACGTATGAATATTGTGTTGATGGGTCTACCAGGTGCCGGCAAAGGCACGCAAGCAGACGAAATTGTCAAGAAGTACGACATCCCTCATATTTCGACAGGTGATATGTTCCGTGCAGCTATCAAAGGCGGTACGGCGTTGGGCCTGGAAGCAAAGTCGTTCATGGATCAAGGTGCCTTGGTGCCTGACGAAGTGACGATCGGTATCGTCCGAGAGCGACTCAGCCAAGCGGATTGTGAGAAAGGCTTCCTGTTGGATGGCTTTCCACGCACAGTTCCTCAGGCTGAGGCGCTGGAATCTCTTCTGGCTGATCTTGGCAAACGAATCGAGCATGTCGTAAACATCCAAGTTGAACAAGACGAATTGATTGCACGTTTAACAGGCCGTTGGATTTGCAAAGTTTGTGGAACTGCTTACCATACTGTCTTCAATCCACCTGCAACAGCAGGCGTGTGCGATAAAGATGGCGGAGAGCTCTACCAACGCGAAGACGACAAGCCTGAGACCGTCACGAAGCGTTTAGAAGTTAACATGCAACAAACTCAGCCGCTTCTTGACTTCTATGAAGACAAGAACGTGCTGACCAATATAGATGGACAGCAGGACATTGATAAAGTATTTGCTGACATTGATGCTCTTCTAAAGGGCGACCGAGGTTAATTCCCGGCGCCGGGCGCAGTTAGTTGCCTCCATGTGGCTTTAAGGAGCACCGGAGATATGAATTTTCGAGAGCTGCAAAAGCAAACAAGGCTTGATTATATGAAACCGGTGAGGCTCGTTGCTCCGTGCAATTCCGCACCGGAGGTAGTATAATGAGTTTCGTGGAAGCATCTGTGTAACGGGTTTGGAACTCATCCAAGGCAGTCCGGGCAGTCGAGGATACGTGGGTCAGACTGGCTCAACCGGAACCCCCGAACTCCGCTGTCATAAGTGGGGAGAGGAACCCGGAGAAGGTCTTTCAAATGTCACTCATGAATTCCTGGTGAATGGATAAGAATTATTCAATCAGCAAATACTGTTTGAAGATGAGTACCTGATTTGTATACAGAAGGGAGACTGGGTCGATGGCGAAAGACGATGTAATTGAAATCGAGGGAACAGTCATTGAGACTTTGCCCAACGCGATGTTTAAAGTGGAGCTTGAAAATGGCCATACGATTCTTGCGCACGTATCAGGCAAGATTCGCATGCATTTCATCCGCATTCTGCCAGGAGATAAAGTAACAGTAGAACTTTCTCCTTACGATTTAACACGCGGTCGCATCACATACCGTTTTAAATAATCTTTTGCACTCCGGACTACTAAGGAGGTTGGGTTAGATGAAAGTGAGACCATCTGTTAAGCCGATCTGCGAAAAATGTAAAGTTATTCGCAGAAACGGTAAAGTAATGGTAATCTGTGAAAATCCGAAACACAAACAAAGACAAGGTTAATAAAGAAGGAGGTGCATCGCACACATGGCACGTATTTCTGGTGTTGACATTCCGCGCGACAAACGCGTTGTAATTTCATTGACTTATATCTACGGTGTTGGGAAAACGACTGCTCAGAAAGTTCTTTCTGGTGCTGGTGTTTCTGAAGAGACTCGCGTTCGCGATCTTACAGAAGACGAGTTGAACAATATCCGTGAACAATTGGATCAGTACAAAATCGAAGGTGACCTTCGCCGTGAAGTTTCCATGAACATCAAACGTTTGATGGAAATTGCTAGCTTCCGTGGTATCCGCCACCGTCGCGGTCTTCCGGTTCGTGGTCAAAATACGAAGAACAACGCGCGTACGCGTAAAGGTCCTCGTAAAACTGTAGCTAACAAGAAAAAATAATCAGTAAAGGAGGTTGTTTCTTAACATGGCACGTAAACAACAAACTCGTAAGCGTCGTGTGAAAAAGAATATCGAATCCGGTATTGCTCACATCCGCTCAACATTCAATAACACAATTGTTACGATCACTGATATGCAAGGTAACGCAGTATCTTGGTCTTCGGCTGGGGCTCTAGGATTCCGTGGTTCACGTAAATCCACTCCATTCGCTGCCCAAATGGCTGCTGAAACTGCTGCAAAAACTTCCATGGAACATGGTTTGAAAACTTTGGAAGTAACTGTTAAAGGTCCTGGTTCAGGTCGCGAAGCTGCTATCCGTGCGCTTCAAGCTGCTGGATTGGAAGTTACTGCAATTAGAGACGTAACTCCAGTTCCTCACAACGGCTGCCGCCCGCCAAAACGCCGTCGCGTATAATCGTTGGTCTGAGTAGGATTTTTGAACATCACGACTTACTAAATGTGTTCTGAATCGTAGCGAAAGTCTGTGACTATCGAATTCTTATGCAACGAAAATACCGACGTTTTGAAGGAGGGTAAACTGAATGCTCGAAATAGAAAAACCAAAAATTGAAACGGTTGAGATCGACAGCAATGCCAAATATGGCAAATTCGTTGTTGAACCCCTTGAGCGTGGATATGGTACCACTTTAGGTAACTCCTTACGTCGAATCCTACTTTCATCTTTACCTGGCGCAGCTGTTACTTCGATCCAAATTGATGGCGTTTTGCATGAATTCTCCACTGTCGAAGGTGTAGAAGAAGATGTAGCCTCTATCATTTTGAACATCAAGAAGCTCGCATTGAAAATTTACTCTGACGAAGAAAAAGTCATTGAAATTGATGTAAAAGGTGACGGAACGGTTACGGCTGCAGATATCACTCACGATAGTGACGTGGAAATTCTGAATCCGGATCTATATATTGCAACAATCGCGAAAGACGGCCACTTGCGCATGCGCATGTATGCTAACCGCGGCCGTGGATATGCCCGTGCAGATCAGAACAAACGTGAAGATCTTCCGATTGGCGTTATCCCGATTGACTCTATTTACACGCCAGTTTCACGCGTCAATTTCCAAGTGGAAAATACCCGTGTGGGCCAACTCGCTCATTTCGATAAATTAACCCTCGATGTCTGGACAGATGGAAGCATCGGTCCCAAAGAGGCAATTGCGCTTGGCGCGAAAATTTTCACTGAACATCTGAACATCTTCGTAGGATTAACGGATGAGGCTCAAACAGCTGAAATCATGGTTGAAAAAGAAGAAGACCAAAAAGAGAAAGTGCTTGAGATGACTATCGAAGAGCTTGATCTTTCTGTTCGTTCTTATAACTGCCTGAAACGTGCCGGCATTAACACTGTCCACGAATTGGCCAACAAGTCGGAAGACGACATGATGAAAGTTCGCAACCTCGGACGCAAATCACTTGAAGAAGTGAAAGTGAAGTTGGAAGATCTAGGTCTTGGCCTTCGTAAAGAAGACTGATTGCCCGATTCTTTCTGAACTATTCAACAAAGGAGGGAAACTTCAATGAGAAAACTTCAACGTACAAGTTCTCAACGTAAAGCGCTATTGCGTGACCTTACGACTGACCTAATCGTTCACGAGCGCATTCAGACAACTGAAGCCCGTGCTAAAGAAGTCCGTTCAACTGTAGAAAAAATGATCACGCTTGGTAAGCGCGGAGACATCCACGCACGCCGTAAAGCTGCAGCATATATTCGCCGTGAACTCGTGACTTCGACTGACGAAGAAGGCAACGAAAACACAATCTTTGCTTTGCAAAAATTGTTTGATGATGTAGCACCACGTTACGCTGACCGTCAAGGCGGCTACACGCGCATCATGAAAATGGGGCCTCGTCGCGGAGATGGCGCACCAATCGTAATTATTGAATTGGTTTAATCAGTTGAAGAGGGTTCATAGCCCTCTTCTTTTAGCATCATGATTTATACGACAATATGAAAAGCTGAGTGTTATGATGAGCGAGCCTTCGGGCGGCGTCTCGTCTAGCTCTACGCACCTCATTCAACCGGCGGCTTAAGCACCCGCAGGAGCCATAGAGATAGAAAAGCGCATACTCTGAATGAGGTGCGCGCTTTTTTTATTTAGTGATCAATTAATTTTCAGTGTTGATATTCCATAGAAGGGAATATGAACAGTGTAAGTTAAGCGTGGCTAAAGAATTCCCGTTTTACAGCACATAAGAGCAGAGTAGAGAAAGTTTAGAGGAGGCTTCAACACATGAAAGGAACCATTTTGTCATTTGAACAAGTGACATTCACATACGTACCGGGAGACGAGTCGGTCAAGCCGGCCGTCTCGGACCTATCGTTCTCGATTGACGAAGGCGAATGGGTGGCGCTGGTCGGACACAACGGCTCGGGCAAGTCGACAATCGCCAAATTGATGAACGGCTTATTGTTTCCCCAGCAAGGAACAGTCAAAGCGATGGGCTTGGAAATGTCTGAAGAAAGCTTGTGGGACATCCGCTCGCAGATGGGCATGGTGTTTCAAAATCCAGACAACCAATTCGTCGGGGCAACGGTACAGGATGACGTAGCGTTTGCGCTCGAAAATAACGGCGTCCCTCATGAAGAAATGGTGGTGCGTGTTCGTGAATCTTTGCAGCAAGTGAAGATGGCGGATTATCTTGACCATGAACCACATCACTTATCCGGCGGGCAAAAGCAGCGCGTGGCAATTGCTGGGGCACTGGCTTTGCGTCCGCGGCTGCTCATTTTGGATGAAGCCACATCGATGCTCGACCCGCAAGGCCGCCGAGAAGTCATCGAGACGATCCGTGAGCTTCGTGAAGCGACGGGCCTCACTGTGTTGTCGATTACCCATGACCTGGAGGAAGCCGCGCTCGCTGACCGTGTGCTGGTGATGAATGCCGGGCATAAACAAATGGAAGGCACACCCGATGAAGTATTTTCTTCCGGCGAAGAGCTGACGGAGATGGGGTTGGATCTGCCATTTGCGATGCGGATGGCCGGGTTACTGAAACAAGCCGGAGTGCCGATGACCGGCGAATCTATGACAGAACATGAGCTGGTGGAGGAATTATGGACATATTACTCAAGCAAGTAGGATACAGCTACGCGAAAGATACCCCTTTTGAAAAACGGGCGCTGACGGATGTCACACTGCACATACCTTCAGGCTCTTACACAGCGATCATCGGACATACGGGTTCTGGGAAATCGACCGTGCTGCAACATTTGAATGCTTTATTGCAGCCGACAGAAGGCAGTGTGCTGATCGGCGAACGGAAAATCGAAGCAGGGACAAAAGCGAAAAACTTGCGAGAGGTGCGGAAAAAAGTCGGCATCGTCTTCCAGTTTCCCGAACAGCAGCTATTTGATGAAACGGTCCTGAAAGACATCATGTTCGGCCCGCTGAACTTCGGTGTGCCAGAAGAGGAAGCTCGCAGACGAGCCATCGCCTTGGTCGAACAGCTTGGGCTTCCGGAAGATGTATTGGAGAAATCGCCTTTTGACTTATCGGGCGGGCAAATGCGCCGCGTCGCCATAGCAGGCGTTCTGGCAATGGAGCCAGATGTCTTGGTACTCGATGAACCAACAGCGGGACTTGACCCGCGCGGACGCCGGGAAATCATGGATTTGTTTTATCGCCTGCATCAAGAGAAGGGCTTAACAACTGTGCTTGTCACACATAGCATGGAAGATGCGGCGCGTTATGCGGATACAGTGGCCATCATGCACAGCGGCAAATGCGTCGCGACAGGCGATGTGCGCGAAGTCTTCGCGAATGAAGAGCAGCTCGGCGATTACCGCCTGGAGCCGCCGCGGACAGTGCGCATGCAGCGGGAGTTTGAAGAGAAAACCGGCTTGAAGCTGGATGAGCTTGCGCTGACTGAAGAAGCGCTTGCGCGGTCCATTGCGCAAGCGCTCAAGGAAGGGCGTGAGCTGAAATGATGGAAAAAATGATTTTTGGGCGCTTTATTCCGGGAGATTCGATCGTCCACCGAATGGACCCACGAGCCAAAATCCTGTTCGTCTTTTTGTTTATAGCGATCGTTTTTATCGCGAATAATGCCATAACGTATGCGATTTTGCTTGGATTTACCTTGCTCTCCGTGTTTTTATCGAAAATCCGGCTATATTTCTTAATTAACGGCTTGAAACCTGTCTTTATTTTAATGGCCTTTACGTTTTTCTTGCATTTATTCTTTACCGAAGGCGGGTCATTGCTTTTCAGTGTCGGTTTTGTAGATGTTTATGAAGAGGGGCTGCGGCAAGGGATATTCATCTCGATCCGCTTCCTGGTCTTAGTGTTCATGACCAGTATCCTGACATTAACGACTTCACCGATTTCGATCACGGATGGCATCGAAGTATTGCTTGGGCCATTCAAGCGCGTTAAACTGCCGGTCCACGAACTGGCGTTGATGATGTCGATTTCACTGCGGTTCATTCCAACCTTGATGGATGAAACCGGAAAGATCCTGAAAGCGCAAATGGCACGCGGCTCGGATATCGGTTCCGGCCCCATCAAAGAACGAGTCAAAGCCGTCGTGCCGCTGTTGATTCCGTTGTTTGTCAGTGCCTTTAAACGGGCTGAAGATTTGGCAACCGCCATGGAAGTGAGAGGCTACCGCGGGGGAGAAGGCCGCACGCGTTACCGCCAGCTCAACTGGCGCATTATGGACACATTGAGTCTATTGCTGCTCGTTGGATTTGCCGGATTGCTCTGGTATTTCCGAAGTTAACCAAAAGAGATAGCGATTCACTTAATTAGATTACGAAAGCTGCAGTAAAAGGAGAGACCTCATGAAACGAATGAAAGCGACAATTGCCTATGACGGCAGCGGGTTTGCAGGCTACCAAATCCAGCTGAAAACCCGCACCGTTCAACTGGAGCTGTTGCGCGCGTTGAAAGAATTGCATAAAGGCGAGCGGGTCGAAGTGGTGGCGAGTGGACGTACGGATTCCGGGGTGCATGCCACCGGGCAAGTGGTTCATTTCGATACCCCGTTCTCCATGCCGACAGATTCATGGGTGCGTGCGCTCAATGTCCGCTTGCCACAGGACATCCAAGTTTACGATATCGAACAAGCGGATGCTGATTTCCATGCCCGCTACCACGCCAAAGGCAAGATATACCGCTATAAGTGGAACCGCAGCAAACTCATCAACCCGTTCAGCCGCAACCATCTCGTCCATGTGCCGCAGCAAATCGATGTGGCCCGGATGGAAAAAGCAGCCCAAGCGTTTATCGGCACCCATGATTTTTCCAGTTTTTGTGCGGCGAACACCAATGTCGTCGATAAAGTAAGAACGATCTGGCGAATTGATTTTGAAGAACATGGCGAGGAATTGCACATGGTCATTGAAGGGTCCGGTTTTCTCTATAATATGGTGCGCATCATAGCGGGCACTTTGCTCGAAGTCGGATTAAATAGAAGAGAACCGGAAGAACTGGCTGACATCATTGCTGCTTGTGACCGCGACGCTGCCGGCAAAACCGCAGCAGCACACGGTTTATACTTGGAAAAAGTGCATTACTGACGGTGAAGCAACTTTTCCTGGTGTTTTTCTAAATGTCCTTGACTTAAAGCGTAATCCGTTATATGATGATGTATGGTATTTTCATTACCCCCACGATATGCCCCGGAAGGTTATTTGTGTTAAGGGATAAGGAAAACACGGAACAACGGAACCAACATGGAACACTTGGAACTGAATTCTAAAAAAAAGAGACGATTCATTAGGAGGACAATATACATGCGTACAACATTCATGGCTAAAGGTCACGAAGTAGAGCGTAAATGGTTGGTTGTCGATGCAGAAGGGCAAACTCTTGGACGTTTGGCTTCTGAAGTCGCTTCAATCTTGCGCGGGAAATACAAACCAACATTCACACCGAACGTCGACACTGGCGATCACGTCATCATCATCAATGCTGACAAAATCCACTTGACTGGTAAAAAACTTACCGACAAAATCTACTACCGCCACACGCAATACACAGGCGGACTTAAGCAGCGCACAGCACTTGAAATGCGCACGAAATACCCTACAAAAATGCTTGAACTAGCGATCAAAGGCATGCTTCCAAAGAACTCTTTGGGCCGCCAAACATTCAAGAAATTGCATGTATACGCTGGACCAGAGCACAACCACCAAGCACAACAACCTGAAGCTTACACGCTTCGCGGATAATAATCAGTAAATAAGAGGAGGATACACCTTTGGCACAAGTTCAATATATCGGTACAGGTCGCCGTAAAAACTCAACAGCTCGCGTACGTTTGGTACCAGGAGATGGTACGATCACAATCAACAACCGTGACGTATCTGACTACGTTCCATACGAAACGCTTGAGCAAATCATCAAACAACCACTAGTAACTACTGAAACTCTTGGTAGCTACGATGTATTGGTAAACGTAAAAGGCGGCGGGTTCACTGGACAAGCCGGCGCAATCCGTCACGGAATCGCACGCGCTCTACTTACAGTAGACCCAGAATTCCGTGGAGCTCTTAAATCTGCTGGATTCCTAACACGTGACCCACGTATGAAAGAACGTAAAAAATACGGTCTTAAAGCGGCACGTCGCGCACCTCAGTTCTCAAAACGTTAATTTTACCTTTCAAAAGCACTTTCCGGTTTTCCGGAAGGTGCTTTTTTGTGTATTGGCGAACTCTATAGCAAACCGAAAAGGAGTGGGTGGAATGAACCGCATCAATCTAATCTGCCTGGGCGTTCAGGACATGGAAAGATCTGTGAAGTTTTACCGGGATGAACTGGGCTTCCAAACGGATGAAACAAGCGACAAACCGAACATCATTTTCTTCAACACTTCAGGTACCAAATTGGAGTTATATCCTTTAGAAGAATTGGCAAAAGACATCGACGCAGAAAATCCGCCCGTGAAAACCGGCTTCTCTGGAATCACCTTGGCCTATAATGCCAAATCACGCGATGAAGTGGACCAAGTCATGGAATTGGCGAAAAAAGCGGGAGCGGTGATTGTGAAACAACCTGTCGACGTATTTTGGGGAGGATATTCGGGTTATTTCCAAGACCCCGATGGCTACCACTGGGAAGTCGCATATGGACCTGATTTCATATTTGATGAACAGGACATGCTCGACTTCGATAGCAATGAATAGAAGCATAGAAGATGCCACCCAGCGAAAAGCCGGAATGGATTTAAAAACGCTTTCACTATGTTATACTGGACTGTAGCAAAAGTGATAAGGAGTGTAGTGGAATGTTAAGTGAAACACAAGTGCGAGAAGCAGTCGGAGCTCTAGAAGATCCGTTTTTACATAGAACCCTTTCGGAAACAAACGGCATCTTGTCGGTAAAAATCAAAGAAGAGAAAAAATACGTCAGTGTCAAATTGGCAATTGCCAAAACGAATACACCGGAACAAATGCAGCTTCAAATGAAAGTCGTGGACGCCATCAAGGGAGTCGGCGCTGACTCTGTCGGCATCCGCTTCGAAGAATTGCCGCCAGAAGCATTGGCACAGTTCCGCGGGACCGCGAATGAGTCTGAAGCACAAGACTTATTGTCTCCATTGAACAAAGTGGAATTCATCTCTATCGCCAGCGGTAAAGGCGGCGTCGGGAAATCGACCGTCTCTGTCAACTTGGCGATCGCGCTTGCGCGTGCAGGGAAAAAAGTTGGTCTTGTCGACGCAGATATCTACGGCTTCAGTGTGCCGGACATGATGGGCATCGATAAAGCGCCGGTTGTCCGTGGCGATACGATCATCCCGGTCGAGCGCTTCGGCGTCAAAGTGATTTCGATGGGCTTCTTCGTCGAAGATAACATGCCTGTCGTATGGCGTGGCCCAATGCTTGGGAAAGTCTTGGACCAGTTCTTCCGCGATGTGGAGTGGGGAGATCTTGATTACCTACTATTGGACTTGCCGCCAGGGACAGGGGACGTCGCACTCGATATCCACCAAATGCTTCCTGCTTCTAAAGAAATTGTCGTCACAACGCCGCATCCAACCGCAGCATTCGTAGCGGCACGTGCAGGAGCGATGGCTTTGCAAACCAATCACGAAGTATTGGGCGTTGTCGAGAACATGTCTTGGTTTGAAAGCCAAGGATCCGGCAAAAAAGAATATATCTTCGGAAAAGGCGGCGGGGCAAAGCTTGCAGAAGAATTACAAGCGCCATTGCTCGGACAGATTCCGCTTGGCCAGCCGGACTGGGATGAAAATGATTTTGCTCCATCTGTTTATGCAGAAGATCACCCAACCGGAAAGATTTATGGAGAGATTGCCCAACAAGTCCTCCAGCAATTCGCGACTAAAGAGAACAAGCAATAAAACATATCATCCGGAAACCGGCTTTCGGTTTCCGGATTTTTATATAGGCAGTAAAAGACTTTCAAGGTTTGTTCACAACTCCTCCTGCAGATAGAAGGGTTTGTTGATACAATCGAAAGGAACTTTAAATTAACGGAGGCAATACACGTGACTATACGAAATTGGGTTAAGTTTGCATTGACTGCATTATTGATAGGCGGGGGGATTACCGGCTTGCTCGGCATTTTCATCCGCTGGAACGATGTCTTCGCCGAAGCTGCGCAAAACGGTCATTGGGGAGAATTAATCGCAGGTTTTGTCTGGATGATCGTCGTCGGCATGACGATGAGCTTGATTGCACAGATGGGCTTCTTCGCCTATTTGACGATTCACCAGTTCGGCCATAATATGTTCCGCTCGCTGCGGCTGTGGAATTGGGTACAGCTCTTGATCATCGCCATCGTCATCTTCGACTTGATTGTGTTCCGCTTCCTGCCGAACGTCGAGACGGGCGGGCAAGGATTCCTTTATGGAACGCTCCTATTCATTTTATTGGCGGTATCGCTGACAACGGCGTACTTCAAAGCGAAATGGACAGCGAAGTCAGCATTCATTTCAGCGTTGTTCTTCATGATTGTCGTTACGACACTGGAATGGTTGCCGGCTTTGATGGTAAGAGCGGGTAATGTAGACAGCTGGGTAACCTTGTTATTGTTCCCATTGCTTGCAGTGAACGCTTATCAACTTCTCGCCTTGCCGAAGTATAACGAGAAGTCTGAAGAGGACCGTTTGAAACTTGAAGCGCGCCGGGCTGCGAGAAAAGCGCAGGCTGCTGAAGGGAAGAAATGATTTTTCAGAAAAGTTCCGCTTTCTGCCTTTAGGGCAGGGAGCGGGATTTTTTGTTTTAAATGACTTTTTCGTCTGCAGCAAGAAACGCTTTACCTATAGGGTTTAGATGGTGTTTTGAATAGATTGTAAGAAGCTGAAAAGTTCTTTTGAAAAAAGTTTGGTAAATGCGTTGACATATATTTAAACATGCTTTAATATAATAAAAGTCGTCAGGAACGACAGCAAACATGAACCTTGAAAACTGAACAGCAAAACGTCAACGAAAGACGTCACGAGCGCCTTGGCGCGCGAACGGCTTTTGCGATGGTCGCCCTTGGGCGATCGGAGCAATCAGCCATTCCGACCTTCGGTGTTCGTGACTTACTTACTGATCAGCTTCGGCAGATCAAGCGAATCGTGCGTCTTTTAGACGGCGATACGCCAGCAACTATTGAGCAATCAATACTACTCTATAATGGAGAGTTTGATCCTGGCTCAGGACGAACGCTGGCGGCGTGCCTAATACATGCAAGTCGAGCGGAGATAGTGGAGCTTGCTCCATTATCTTAGCGGCGGACGGGTGAGTAACACGTGGGCAACCTGCCCTGCAGATCGGGATAACTCCGGGAAACCGGTGCTAATACCGAATAGTTTGCGGCCTCTCATGAGGCTGCACGGAAAGACGGTTTCGGCTGTCACTGCAGGATGGGCCCGCGGCGCATTAGCTAGTTGGTGAGGTAACGGCTCACCAAGGCCACGATGCGTAGCCGACCTGAGAGGGTGATCGGCCACACTGGGACTGAGACACGGCCCAGACTCCTACGGGAGGCAGCAGTAGGGAATCTTCCGCAATGGACGAAAGTCTGACGGAGCAACGCCGCGTGAGTGAAGAAGGTTTTCGGATCGTAAAACTCTGTTGTGAGGGAAGAACAAGTACCAAGTAACTACTGGTACCTTGACGGTACCTCACCAGAAAGCCACGGCTAACTACGTGCCAGCAGCCGCGGTAATACGTAGGTGGCAAGCGTTGTCCGGAATTATTGGGCGTAAAGCGCGCGCAGGCGGTCCTTTAAGTCTGATGTGAAAGCCCACGGCTCAACCGTGGAGGGTCATTGGAAACTGGGGGACTTGAGTGCAGAAGAGGAAAGTGGAATTCCACGTGTAGCGGTGAAATGCGTAGAGATGTGGAGGAACACCAGTGGCGAAGGCGACTTTCTGGTCTGTAACTGACGCTGAGGCGCGAAAGCGTGGGGAGCAAACAGGATTAGATACCCTGGTAGTCCACGCCGTAAACGATGAGTGCTAAGTGTTAGGGGGTTTCCGCCCCTTAGTGCTGCAGCTAACGCATTAAGCACTCCGCCTGGGGAGTACGGCCGCAAGGCTGAAACTCAAAGGAATTGACGGGGGCCCGCACAAGCGGTGGAGCATGTGGTTTAATTCGAAGCAACGCGAAGAACCTTACCAGGTCTTGACATCCCGCTGACCGCCTAGGAGACTAGGCTTTCCCTTCGGGGACAGCGGTGACAGGTGGTGCATGGTTGTCGTCAGCTCGTGTCGTGAGATGTTGGGTTAAGTCCCGCAACGAGCGCAACCCTTGATCTTAGTTGCCAGCATTCAGTTGGGCACTCTAAGGTGACTGCCGGTGACAAACCGGAGGAAGGTGGGGATGACGTCAAATCATCATGCCCCTTATGACCTGGGCTACACACGTGCTACAATGGACGGTACAAAGGGTTGCAAACCCGCGAGGGGGAGCCAATCCCAGAAAACCGTTCTCAGTTCGGATTGCAGGCTGCAACTCGCCTGCATGAAGCCGGAATCGCTAGTAATCGCGGATCAGCATGCCGCGGTGAATACGTTCCCGGGCCTTGTACACACCGCCCGTCACACCACGAGAGTTTGTAACACCCGAAGTCGGTGGGGTAACCCTTACGGGAGCCAGCCGCCGAAGGTGGGACAGATGATTGGGGTGAAGTCGTAACAAGGTAGCCGTATCGGAAGGTGCGGCTGGATCACCTCCTTTCTAAGGATTATATCGGAACCGATCTTCGGATCGGGTTGACGTTTTGCGTTCAGTTTTGAAGGTTCACTCCGCAAGGATTGACTTTCAAACTTGTTCTTTGAAAACTGGATAGATCGACATTGATTAAGAAACAAGCATCAAGTAGCGTGATCGCTTTGCGATCAACTTATTTTTTTTGACCCTCAGTGGTTAAGTTAATAAGGGCGCACGGTGGATGCCTTGGCACTAGGAGCCGAAGAAGGACGGCACTAACACCGATATGCCTCGGGGAGCTGTAAGTGAGCTGTGATCCGGGGATTTCCGAATGGGGAAACCCACTGTTCGTAATGGAGCAGTATCCATGTGTGAATACATAGCACATGAGAAGGCAGACTCAGGGAACTGAAACATCTAAGTACCTGAAGGAAGAGAAAGCAAATGCGATTCCCCAAGTAGCGGCGAGCGAAACGGGATCAGCCCAAACCAGAAGGCTTGCCTTCTGGGGTTGTAGGACACTCTATACGGAGTTACAAAGGAACGGATTAAGCGAAGCGACCTGGAACGGTCCGCAAGATAGGGTAATAGCCCCGTAGCTGAAAGTTCGTTCCCTCCAGAGTGGATCCTGAGTACGGCGGAACACGAGAAATTCCGTCGGAATCCGGGAGGACCATCTCCCAAGGCTAAATACTCCCTAGTGACCGATAGTGAACCAGTACCGTGAGGGAAAGGTGAAAAGCACCCCGGAAGGGGAGTGAAATAGATCCTGAAACCGTGTGCCTACAAGTAGTTAGAGCCCGTTAATGGGTGATAGCGTGCCTTTTGTAGAATGAACCGGCGAGTTACGATTGCATGCAAGGTTAAGGTGAGAAGCCGGAGCCGCAGCGAAAGCGAGTCTGAATAGGGCGAGTGAGTATGCAGTTGTAGACCCGAAACCAGGTGATCTACCCATGTCCAGGGTGAAGGTAAGGTAACACTTACTGGAGGCCCGAACCCACGCACGTTGAAAAGTGCGGGGATGAGGTGTGGGTAGCGGAGAAATTCCAATCGAACCTGGAGATAGCTGGTTCTCTCCGAAATAGCTTTAGGGCTAGCCTCAAGATAAGAATCCTGGAGGTAGAGCACTGTTTGGACTAGGGGCCCATCCCGGGTTACCGAATTCAGACAAACTCCGAATGCCAGTGATTTATGCTTGGGAGTCAGACTGCGAGTGATAAGATCCGTAGTCAAGAGGGAAACAGCCCAGACCACCAGCTAAGGTCCCCAAATATCCGTTAAGTGGAAAAGGATGTGGCGTTGCTTAGACAACCAGGATGTTGGCTTAGAAGCAGCCATCATTTAAAGAGTGCGTAATAGCTCACTGGTCGAGTGACACTGCGCCGAAAATGTACCGGGGCTAAACGGATTACCGAAGCTGTGGATGGACATCGTAGATGTCCGTGGTAGGAGAGCGTTCTAAGGGCGTTGAAGTCAGACCGGAAGGACTGGTGGAGCGCTTAGAAGTGAGAATGCCGGTATGAGTAACGAAAGACGGGTGAGAATCCCGTCCACCGAATGCCTAAGGTTTCCTGAGGAAGGCTCGTCCGCTCAGGGTTAGTCGGGACCTAAGTCGAGGCCGATAGGCGTAGACGATGGACAACAGGTTGATATTCCTGTACCACCTCCCCGCCGTTTGAGCAATGGGGGGACGCAGAAGGATAGGGTGAGCGTGCCGTTGGTTGTGCACGTCCAAGTTGTGAGATGAGAAACGAGGCAAATCCCGTTTCTATACAACATCAAGCAGTGATGGCAAGAGGTTTACCTCAGAGTCCCTGATTTCACACTGCCAAGAAAAGCCTCTAGCGAGGCGGGAGGTGCCCGTACCGCAAACCGACACAGGTAGGCGAGAAGAGAATTCTAAGGTGAGCGAGTGAACTCTCGTTAAGGAACTCGGCAAAATGACCCCGTAACTTCGGGAGAAGGGGTGCTCTGGTAGGGTGTTACAGCCCGAGAGAGCCGCAGTGAATAGGCCCAGGCGACTGTTTAGCAAAAACACAGGTCTCTGCAAAACCGTAAGGTGACGTATAGGGGCTGACGCCTGCCCGGTGCTGGAAGGTTAAGGGGAGTGCTTAGCGCAAGCGAAGGTGCGAACCGAAGCCCCAGTAAACGGCGGCCGTAACTATAACGGTCCTAAGGTAGCGAAATTCCTTGTCGGGTAAGTTCCGACCCGCACGAAAGGCGTAACGATCTGGGCACTGTCTCAACGAGAGACTCGGTGAAATTATAGTACCTGTGAAGATGCAGGTTACCCGCGACAGGACGGAAAGACCCCGTGGAGCTTTACTGTAGCCTGATATTGAATTTTGGTGCAACTTGTACAGGATAGGTAGGAGCCAGAGAACCCGGAGCGCCAGCTTCGGGGGAGGCGTCGGTGGGATACTACCCTGGTTGTATTGAACTTCTAACCCACAAGCCTTAGCGGCTTGGGAGACAGTGTCAGGCGGGCAGTTTGACTGGGGCGGTCGCCTCCTAAAGAGTAACGGAGGCGCTCAAAGGTTCCCTCAGAATGGTTGGAAATCATTCGCAGAGTGTAAAGGCACAAGGGAGCTTGACTGCGAGACGGACAGGTCGAGCAGGGTCGAAAGACGGACTTAGTGATCCGGTGGTTCCGCATGGAAGGGCCATCGCTCAACGGATAAAAGCTACCCCGGGGATAACAGGCTTATCTCCCCCAAGAGTCCACATCGACGGGGAGGTTTGGCACCTCGATGTCGGCTCATCGCATCCTGGGGCTGTAGTCGGTCCCAAGGGTTGGGCTGTTCGCCCATTAAAGCGGTACGCGAGCTGGGTTCAGAACGTCGTGAGACAGTTCGGTCCCTATCCGTCGCGGGCGCAGGAAATTTGAGAGGAGCTGTCCTTAGTACGAGAGGACCGGGATGGACACACCGCTGGTGTACCAGTTGTTCTGCCAAGAGCATCGCTGGGTAGCTATGTGTGGCCGGGATAAGTGCTGAAAGCATCTAAGCACGAAGCCCCCCTCAAGATGAGATTTCCCATTGCGCAAGCAAGTAAGATCCCTCAAAGACGATGAGGTAGATAGGTTCGGGGTGGAAGCGTGGCGACACGTGCAGCTGACGAATACTAATCGATCGAGGACTTAACCAACAAACTGAAACGCAAGTTTCCCACAATGTCGATTTATCCAGTTTTGAGCGAACAAGCTCAACAAGTCCAGTGATGATGGCAAAGAGGCCACACCCGTTCCCATCCCGAACACGGAAGTTAAGCTCTTTTGCGCCGATGGTAGTTGGGGGTTTCCCCCTGTGAGAGTAGGACGTCGCTGGGCAATCATCTTTTTTTACTTTGTACCGAGATTTCCTTTTACCTTGCTTCCATAGCTCAGCAGGTAGAGTGCTTCCATGGTAAGGAAGAGGTCACCGGTTCGAACCCGGTTGGAAGCTTTTGATTCTTTAAAGTTTCTTTACATCGGAAACTGTTTTCTTTATAATTTTTTTGTAAGGCCCCTTGGTCAAGCGGTTAAGACACCGCCCTTTCACGGCGGTAACACGGGTTCGAATCCCGTAGGGGTCACCATTCATGGAGGATTAGCTCAGCTGGGAGAGCATCTGCCTTACAAGCAGAGGGTCGGCGGTTCGATCCCGTCATCCTCCACCATGTATCCATTTAGGCTATTAATCGAATAACGGTGGGGTAGCGAAGTGGCTAAACGCGGCGGACTGTAAATCCGCTCCTTCGGGTTCGGCAGTTCGAATCTGCCCCCCACCACCAGTTTTTTATTGCTTTGGGGTATAGCCAAGCGGTAAGGCAACGGGTTTTGATCCCGTCATGCCCTGGTTCGAATCCAGGTACCCCAGCCATTTTTTATTTTGAGCCATTAGCTCAGTTGGTAGAGCATCTGACTTTTAATCAGAGGGTCGAAGGTTCGAATCCTTCATGGCTCATTTATCTTTGCGCATTTTTCGCGCGGGGCCTTAGCTCAGCTGGGAGAGCGCGACGCTGGCAGCGTCGAGGTCAGGGGTTCGAGCCCCCTAGGCTCCATTGTTCCATGTGCAATCCATGTGTAAAAAGCCCGTATCCATTCAATTGGATACGGGCTTTTTTTAGTTTCCGATATATTCGGATTGTGGCCGGAAAATCACGTTATCTTGCTGTTGTTCTATCGCATGGGCAGTCCAGCCGACGATCCGTGCGATGCTGAAGGTAGGGGTGAATAGTTCAGGCGACATTTGGATAGACCGCATAATCGCTGCTGCGTAAAATTCTACATTGGTATAAAGGGCACGTCCTGGTTTTCGCTCATTTAACAATTGGGTGATTTTAGTTTCCGCTTTGACTGCAAGGTCCAGCCAAGAGTCTTCTTGCTGCAGCTGCTGGCATTTTTTTCGAAGCAGTATGGCGCGCGGATCTTCTGTGCGATATACCCGGTGACCGAAGCCCATGATTTTCTCGCCTTGCGCCAGTTTTTGTTCAATGACTGGATTAATCCTTTCGGGAGACTGGATTTCATCAAGCAATTCAAGCACACCGGACGGGGCGCCTCCATGCAAAGGACCCTTCATCGTACCGATTGCAGAAACGATGGCAGCGCTTAAGTCGGATTCGGTGGAAATGGTGACACGGCCAGCAAAAGTGGATGCATTCATGCCGTGTTCCATCGTTAAGTTCAAATACGTTTCCAGGGCTTCAGTTTGTGCGTGTGTCGGTACTTGCCCTTTGATCATCCATAGATAGTTTGCAGTATGGCCCAGGTCGCTTCTTGGCGCGACGAATTCCTGTCCGGTGCTTTGCCGGTATAGAAGAGCGGTCATTACAGGAAGTGCAGCAGTAAGGGCAATGGCTTGTTGGTGGATCTCCAATTCTTTGAATTCGGCATGCAGATAAGCTGAAACGAGTGTCCGCATGCCATCCATTAATGAAATTTCTTTGGGCAAAACTTGCGCAATGGCCATAAGATAATCCGGCAATTGGCGATAGGATTTTAATTGTTCAATAAGTCTTGCGAGTTCTTCATTTGAAGCGTGATGGCCGTGCCACAGGAAGTAGGCGGTCTGTTCGAAGCTCTTTTGATTGATCACTTCATCGATCAATGTTCCACGGTAACGGAGTTCACCCTTATCTCCTTCGACAGATGCAATGGCAGTTTGAACGGCGACAATGCCTTTAAGGCCTTTTTGAAACATGTAAATTCCTCCTTTTTTTAAAGTATAAGCTGCAGCTTTAATTATGAAAATTAAAGATTTATAATTAAAATAATTAAAAAAACTAATTGAAAGGAGATCGAAAATGGAGATGCAATGGCTCAGGACCTTTGCGGATGCTGCGGAAACCTTGAATTTCCGTAAGACTTCCGAACGCTTGCTGTTGTCGCAGCCGAGTGTGACGGTGCATATTCGGCAATTGGAAGAGTATTTGGGGATTCGCTTGTTCGACCGCATCAAGAACCGTGTGGTGTTGACTGAGGAAGGGCGCTATTTTAAACAGCAGGCAGACACATTGGTT
Organism: Planococcus rifietoensis; assembly: GCF_001465795.2. Lineage (NCBI taxonomy): Bacteria > Bacillati > Bacillota > Bacilli > Caryophanales > Caryophanaceae > Planococcus > Planococcus rifietoensis. The sequence continues at coordinate 3,356,421 of NZ_CP013659.2, forward strand.
GAAAAATTCGATTCGACGGTGGACGAGCTTCAATCGTTTGCCCAGGGCTACCGGCGAAAATGGACCATCGCGATCTCCCCGTTGATGGCAGAGACAGTGCTGCCATATGTTCTACACTCGTTTACAAAAGCGCATCCAGACCTTGAGCTGGTTATCCGTGTGGAAGAGTCGGAAGTGATTGAAGAACTGGTAGAAAGCGGGGAAGTGTCTGCTGGCATCTCCGCTTTGAAGCCGGCTAAACGGGTGATTCTCCATGAAGTGGTTTATGAGGATCCTTTACTGCTCATTGTGCCTAGGGATGCTTATGATGATGAGCGGGGCCCGGTGGTTTCAGCACAAGAGGTATTGCAGCAGCATTTCATCTTTACGCATCATCATCCCGTTTTTTGGGAAGAGTTGCTTGTGAAATTGCGCGTGCAGCTTCCTGGAATCCGTACGATGAAAGTGACCCAGGCCCATATTGCGAAAAAGTTTATCCAGGAAGGGCTCGGCGTGTCGTTTTTGCCGAAGTCGATGGTGCGCCGTGAGCTGATCGAAGGGCGATTGATGGAAGCGAATTTTGATCTGTTTCCGTTGCCTAGTGTGGCAACGTATTTTCTTTCGCGCAGCATGGGGGTACTAGAGAACGATTTTTTAAGCCGCGTTCAATCGGTTTATTTCCGGTGAATTGAAGAGGCGAAAGTTTGAGAGAAAATGGCGGATTTGGCGGATGCACTGGTATACTGCAGATAAGGAGGGGATGGATATGTATATTGAACAGCGCAATATTCGGCTTCGTTTGCTGAAACGTGAGGATTTTGAGGCATTATGGGCGCTTTATACACCGGATATCTTCGAATATATGCTGACAAAGGTGGAGCGTTTCGAAGATTTGGAAGCGTGGTTATCGACTGGAATGAACCAATCCAATGTTCTGGTGTTTGCCGTGGAGCTTCCGGAAAGTGGCGAGATCGTCGGCACGACCCGTATATATTCGATTGATGATACGAACAAAAGCTGTGAAATCGGAGCAACTTTCTATAGTGAAAAAGCGCAGCGCACTCATGTCAATACGGCCGTCAAACATGCGCTGCTGGGCTATTGCTTCGAAGAGCGGGAGATGATTCGCGTCCAGTTCAAAACCGATGCTGAGAATATCCGTTCCCAAAAATCGATCGAACGGATAGGTGCAGTGAAAGAAGGGCATTTGCGCAACGAACGCATTCGCTCGACCGGTGAACCAAGGGATGCCATCGTCTATTCCATCATTGACCGTGAATGGCCGGAAGTGAAGAAATCACTAGAAGACAAAATGAATAAATATTCGGAATAATGTCAGGTTGAGCCAAAAGAACCTCAGAGGGTACAATGAATGTATCTTACTGAGGGGGTATAAAATAATGAATAAATTAAATGTTTCTATTATAGGTGTACCAATGGACCACGGACAAATGCGCCGCGGCGTGGATATGGGGCCAAGCGCAATCCGTTATGCGGGCGTTGTGGACCGTATTGAAAATCTCGGACATGCGGTAAACGATGAAGGCGATATTCAAATCCGCAAAGCGGACGGCAAAGTGGATGAAAACACCAACTTGCGCAATATGGATGTTATTACTGAAGCGACTGAAGCGCTTGGGGAAACGGTTTCAGGCGTCGCTAAAGCGGGCAATTTCCCGTTGGTACTCGGTGGTGACCATAGCATCGCGATCGGCACGCTTGCCGGCATTTCAGAGCATTACGAGAATTTGGGCGTTATCTGGTACGATGCGCATGCAGATATGAACACGAGCGAAACTTCGCCATCGGGCAATATCCACGGCATGCCGCTTGCAGCGAGCTTTGGGCATGGCCATGAGAAATTGACGAACATTCGCGGCTACTCGCCAAAAGTGAAGCCGGAAAATATAGTCATCATCGGGGCGCGTTCTGTTGACCCAGGCGAGCGCGAATTGATTAAAGAGCATGGCATCAAAGTGTTCAGCATGCACGAAATCGACAAAATGGGCATGGACCACGTTATGCAGGAGTCGATCCGCTATTTGCGCGAAGAACGTAAAACAGACGGTGTTCATTTGTCGCTTGACCTTGATGGCATCGATCCGATGTACACGCCGGGCGTCGGTACGCCGGTGCCAGGAGGCATCAGCTACCGCGAAAGCCATTTGGCGATGGAAATGTTGTTCGATGCCGGCTTGATCACTTCGGCAGAATTTGTCGAAGTCAACCCGATCCTCGATGAAAAAAACCGCACAGCTGATGTGGCGGTCGCATTGATCGGTTCATTGCTTGGTGAAAAATTGGTATAAGAATGAAGGGCTGTCCGGAATTTCCGGGCAGTTTTTTTTATTGCATGGAATGTATAAGGGATTAGGGAGAAGGGTGTAGGACTGCTGAATGGCGTAGTACATGATTTTTATCATCGGAATAATAAACTGATGAATTCATTGAAAGAACTGGAAATCGACTGGTTTTTTCTGGGGATGGTTTGATAGGATAGAAGAAGAGAAAAAAATGAAACCTTTTCAGAACTGGACCGTATATAAAAGACAGCCGCATGGCGGAGGGAAATGAGATCATGGATGCGTTAGTGAATAAACGAATAAAGCGAGTCATGAAGGGCGACCAAGACGCATTTGCCGAAATCGTGGAGCTGTATCAACATCAATTGTTCCAGATTTGCTACCGCATGCTCGGAAACCGGCATGAAGCAGAAGATATTGCACAGGAAGCATTTACGCGGGCCTATGTGAACATACACACCTTCGACCAGAACCGTAAATTTTCCACGTGGCTTTACCGCATCGCCACCAATCTGTGCATTGACCGGATCCGCAAGAAAAAGCCGGATTATCATTTGGATGCGGAAGTCAAAGGCACGGAAGGCTTGAATATGTATTCGAAGATTGCCAATGAGGAAGAGCTTCCGGAAGAAGAATTGATGCGGATGGAAGTTCAAGAGCGGGTGCAGTACGAAATAAGCCGCTTGCCGGATAAGTACCGGGCAGCGATTGTGTTAAAATATATCGAGGAATTGCCGCTGGCCGAAATCAGCGAAATCCTGGATTTGCCGCTTGGCACGGTGAAAACGCGGATACACCGCGGGCGCGAAGCACTTCGCAAGCAATTGAGCAATTTGTAGGAGGCGAGCATGATGAATGCGTGTCCGGAAAAAGTCATTCGCATGATGGACGATTACCTGGACGGGGAAATCAGCCCATCAGAGGAGAAAGAACTGAAAGAATCCTTACAGAACTGCAGCGACTGCAGAAAAATATATCAAGAACTGACCAAGACCATTGCGTTTGTCCAAAGCGCTTCACATGTCCAGGCACCGCCGGATTTTGTGCAAAAGACGATGGCCGGTTTGCCGAAAGAATCCCAGCGCGTCGGGGTGAAACGTTTTATGCGCCACCATCCGCTGATGATCGCGGCGGCACTTTTCGTCTTGTTGATGAGTGCAGCGATGATGTCGAGCTTCAGCGACGACCAGCAATTTTCGTTCACCAAGCAGGAGAATTTGGTGGTTGAAGGGCAAACCGTCATCGTGCCGGAGGGCCAAACGGTTATCGGGGATTTGACGATCCGCAATGGAGATCTGCGTGTGGACGGTGAACTTGAAGGCGACGTGACGATCGTCAACGGCCAGTATATGGCATCGAGCGGCGTCATCAACGGTGAAATCGAAGAAATCGACCAAGCATTCGAGTGGCTCTGGTATACGATCAAAGGGGCATTCCAGGACGCCGTCAGTTTTTTTGGCGGCAATGACCAATCAATAGACAAGTAAAGCCCATCCATTCATTGGATGGGCTTTTTCAGCTGGTCGAGAAAGTTAAAAAGTCGTATTTTCCGAAGCTTATCGCTCGCTTTCCGCGGGCGGGAATCGAGCCTCCTCAGCCGCTATAGCGGCCTGCGGGGTCTCTCAAACCCGCTGTTCCCGCAGGAGTCGAGCAAACGCTTCTCCAAATACTTAGATAGGTCGTTGAATTTTGAATGTAGGAAAGACAATCCCTTTTTCAGTCATAACGGATTAATAAACTTCTTCATACTCTTGTAAAGCCCATCCATTCAATGGATGGGCTTTTTGCATGGGGGCAGATGTCTCGGGATATGATATACTGGAACTATATGTACATGGAGAAAAGCGAGGGTTGCAGATGCCTTTTTTGGAAAACTTCAATGACCAGACACCGCTTCAGATGATCGGAAATGTTATCGACATCCTGTTGGTCTGGTTCGTTATTTACAAACTTATTACTGTCATCAAGGGAACGAAGGCTGTCCAATTATTAAAAGGAATCTTCTTTATCATCATCGCGCGTCTTGTGACCCAGGCGCTCAACCTGGAAACGCTTGGTTGGATTATGCAGCAAGTGCTCGAATGGGGTTTTCTTGCCATTATCATCATCTTCCAGCCGGAACTGAGACGCGCACTCGAACAGCTCGGGCGCGGAAAATTATTCTCGAGCAGTACGCTTAATGAAGAATCCGAGCGCAACCGTTTGATTGAAGCGATGAGCAAGTCGGTCAGCTATATGGCGAAGCGCCGCATCGGGGCACTTATTTCGATCGAGCGTGAAACCGGGCTCAGCGAATACATAGAGACGGGCATTCCGATGAATTCGGACATCACTTCCGAATTGATGATCAATTTATTCATTCCGAACACGCCGCTTCATGACGGCGCGGTCATCGTCCAGAAGAACCGCATCGCTGCGGCAGCCTGTTATTTGCCGCTGTCCGAGAGCCCGTTCATTTCGAAAGAGCTGGGGACGCGCCACCGTGCAGCACTCGGCATCAGTGAAGTGACGGATGCAATCACTATTGTCGTATCGGAAGAGACCGGTGCGATTAGTCTGACGGCGAACGGCGATTTGCATCGCAATTTGTCGCTTGAAGACTTTGAAGTGAAGCTCCGCCGCATCTGGTTCGGTGCCGAACAACAGCAGGCAGCAACTTCCTGGTGGAATTGGAGGGGGAAAAAGAATGGATAAGATGATGGACAATCCGTGGTTTCTTCGGATCATGGCATTATTCCTGGCTTTTCTGCTCTTCTTTTCCGTCCAAACGGAAAACAGTACGACCACGACCGAAACCGGAAGAGTGTCGGAAATGATCGAAGACGTAGAACTGCAAGTGTATTATGATGAGAGCTTGATGGTCAGCGGCGTGCCGGAAACGGTCGACCTGTATTTAAGCGGCCCGGCAAGCATCATCCAGACGACGCGCCAGCTTGATGATTACACGCTGTTCATCGATTTGCGCAGCCTGCCTCTAGGGGAGCATCAAGTGCCGATTCAGACGGAAAATCTATCGGAACAACTGAGCGCACGTGTGGATCCGGCATTCGTTAATGTCGTGCTCGAGGAGCGGGTGTCCCAGGAATTCGATATCGACGCTGAAATGAACGAACGCTTGCTGGCAGAAGGATTTGTCCTCGACGGCCTGTCTGTCGAACCGGATACTGTGACCGTTACGGGACCGCAAAGCGTCATCAATGCCATCAGCTTTGTCAAAGCGACAGTGACCGGGGAACCGGAAATCAAGGAATCTTTCACTGCTGAAGCGCGTGTCCGCGTGCTGGCAGAAGATTTGACGAAACTCGACAATGTCACGATCGAGCCGGAATCCGTGGCGGTTGACGTTACGGTAGAGGAATACAGCCGCGAACTGCCGGTGCGCATCGAATCGACTGGCGATCCGCAGACAGGCATCACCATCAATTCCTGGACGCCTACAAGTGAACAAGTACGAGTCTTCGGACCGCGTAGCGTAGTGGATGCGATGGAGGAATATGTCATCGAAGTGGAAGCGAACAGCGTCACGGCATCCGATACGACGGTGACGGTCGAATTGCCGATTCCGTCGGGAGCTTCTGGGGTTTCGCCAGGAGAGATGCAAGTAGAAGCAGATATCTCGGTGGATGAATCTTTGATCGTGCCGGAAGAGTTGGAAAATCCAGAAATTGCCGATAGCAATGATGAAGAATAAAAATAGCTAAAAATGTAAACTTAGGTTAATATAAACAAATCATAATACAGAGTGATTGAAGGAGCGAAAAGAATGGGAAAATATTTTGGGACCGATGGTGTACGAGGGGTGGCCAATAGCGAATTGACGCCTGAACTGGCATTTAAACTTGGGCGTTTTGGCGGCTATGTCTTAACAAAAAGCTCAAAGGAAAAACCGAAAGTGCTCGTAGGGCGGGATACACGGATTTCCGGGGAAATGCTTGAAAATGCATTAGCGGCTGGATTATTATCAGTCGGCGCAGAAGTTATGCGCCTCGGCGTCATCAGCACTCCAGGTGTTTCATATTTGACACGTGTCATGAGCGCGGAAGCGGGAGTCATGATTTCAGCTTCCCATAACCCGGTCGCAGATAACGGCATCAAATTCTTCGGTTCGGACGGCTTTAAATTGTCGGACGACCAGGAAGCGGAAATCGAAGCCTTGCTTGATGCAGAAACAGACGATCTGCCGCGCCCAACTGGCGGAGATCTTGGCAGCATCACCGAATATTTCGAAGGCGGCCAAAAATACATCCAGTATTTGAAGCAAACAGTGGACGAGGAATTCGATGGCATCCACGTGGCGCTTGATTGCGCGCATGGTGCGACATCGACATTGGCGACTCACGTATTTGCCGATTTGGACGCTGACATCAGCTCAATGGGCGCTTCGCCAAACGGCTTAAACATCAACGAAGGCGTCGGATCGACACATCCTGAAGCACTTGCGAAGTTGGTCGTGGATAAAGGCGCGGACGTTGGCCTTGCCTTTGACGGCGACGGCGACCGTTTGATCGCGGTGGATGAAAAAGGAACAATCGTCGACGGCGACCAGATCATGTATATTTGCGCGAAGCATTTGAAATCAGAAGGCCGCTTGAAACAGGACACAGTCGTTTCAACGATCATGAGCAATATGGGCTTCTACAAAGCGCTTGAAGAAAACGGCATGAAGAGCGTCAAGACGGCTGTCGGCGATCGCTATGTAGTGGAAGAAATGAAGAAGAATGAATACAATTTGGGCGGCGAACAGTCGGGCCATATCATTTTCCTTGATTACAACACGACAGGCGACGGATTGTTGTCAGGCCTTCAATTGGTGAACATCATGAAAATCACAGGCAAGAAATTGTCTGAGCTGGCGAATGAAATGACGATTTTCCCACAGAAACTCGTCAACATCCGCGTAACGGACAAGCACGGCGTGACAGATAACGCGCTTGTGGCCGAGAAGATTGCGGAAGTGGAACGCGACATGGACGGCGATGGCCGTGTGCTGGTGCGCCCTTCCGGAACCGAGCCATTGGTTCGTGTCATGGTCGAAGCGCCTTCTGCAGAAGCATGCGAAGAGTACGTGGAGCGGATTGCTGCAGTTGTACGCGAAGAAATGGGCATGAAATAAATAAGCTAGAGGCCGGAGCGAATGCTCTGGCCTTTTTTTTTTGAAAAAGTGGGGAGGGAGATTCTGCTCCAGGGAGGACGCTTTCCGGAGGGCTAAACCCTTGTGCTCCCACATCTGCAAGCAGATGCGTCGCAAATGAATGGACTCGGTTCACCTCGCTCATTCATTCATTGAGCCGCTTCGATCGCTGCGCGCTCTCCAGGGTCTCAATTGTCTCGCTAATCCTCCCGGAGTCGCCTCCCTTCCGCTCCATCACTAAGTGTAGTACGGAAATCAAATTCAACTGTCATTGAAATTAGCAGGAATAGTTTTAGGCAGTTTTGTAATTACATAAAGAATAGCTAGTTAACAATCTTCTAGCTAGGCCTCTTCTTACAGATGAAACAATCAACGGCCATAACGCCACACTCACACATCCCACTAAGCATCGACAACCAGTGGATGCAATAAAAGAAGCTGAAGCTCAGTCGCTCAAAGCAATCAATGAAATCTAATAGCCGAACCGCGCACACGGGCGAGCCGGAGCAATGAGACAAACGTTCTTCTTGGCTCATGATGGGAGGTCAGCCCAAAGCGGGGGGCGGCTACTTCATGGAGAAAAGATCAATGCAGCATGCATCTCACTTAAATGTCTAATTAAGCGCCTTCACCAGCGGAAACCTTTACGGCTGTTTATCGTCATTTCAAGGGGCTGCGCCGTCAAAAGTTTACCAAGGAATTCAAAAAGATAGGTTTTGGGGTTTTTGGCACAGATACGCAATGGAAAGCTAGCATGCTTGTCCTCACAGGTTTTCGGGCAGCCTGTAAGTTATTCAGAGCTGAAAATAGTTAGAAAACGTGAGGAGCTATGAACCAGCCGCTGGAAGATGACTGTGCGGATTGTCCTAAGAGAAGTTGTGCGTTGATTGACGGAATTGTATGGAACGGTTATGATAGGGAGGTCGGTTTAACGCCGATGCAAAAGGGGGATAGAGGTAAGTGCGAAGGAAACCAATTATAGCGCCTGTACTGAAGAACTCGGACGGACCAGTCAGTCTTCAGTAGACGAGGAGGAGGAGTATCGAGATTTCGGCGGATACCTCCCGGCCGCGAAGCCCGGTCGTTATGTGCATGCTTAAAACAGTCGAGTGATCGATTGGACAACCAGCTTGCACGGGCTCACAACAAAGCGTTTGCGAACGCTTATTTTGACATTTAGAAAATTGGAGGAATATAAATTATGTGTGGAATTGTCGGATATATTGGAGAACAGGATTCAAAAGAGATTTTATTGAAAGGCTTGGAGCGTCTGGAGTACCGTGGCTATGATTCAGCAGGGATTGCAGTGCGCAACGGCGAAGGCATCAAAGTATTCAAGGAAAAAGGCCGCATTGCGGATCTGCGCGGAGTCGTGGAAGACGATGTGACTGGAAACACAGGCATCGGGCATACACGCTGGGCAACGCACGGCAAACCAAGCAAAGTCAACGCTCACCCGCATCAAAATGCATCAGACCGCTTCACGCTTGTCCATAACGGCGTTATCGAGAACTACCACCACATCCAGCGCGATTATTTGGAAGGCGTGGAAATGGAGTCTGATACAGATACGGAAATCATCGTGCAATTGATCGGCAAATTCGTCGAAGAAGGCATGACGACAAAAGAAGCGTTCAGTAAAGCTTTGAAATTGATGAAAGGTTCGTACGCCATCGCATTGCTTGATGCACAAGAAGAGCAGACGATCTACGTAGCGAAAAATAAGAGCCCGCTTCTTGTCGGCCTTGGCGAAAACTTCAATGTCATCGCATCTGATGCAATGGCAATGCTGCAAGTGACAGACCAGTTCGTTGAATTGATGGATAAAGAAGTCGTCATCGTGAAAAAAGAAAGCGTACAGATTTTGACGCTTGACGGCGAAGAAGTGGCGCGCGATCCGTTCACAGCAGAAATCGACATGAGCGATATCGATAAAGGGACGTACCCTCATTACATGCTGAAAGAAATCGATGAGCAGCCAGCGGTTATGCGCAAAATCATCCAAGCATACCAAGACGAGAACGATCAATTGACGATTGACTCGAAAATCTTGGACGCTTTGGAATCAGCAGACCGTCTGTACATCATTGCTGCAGGCACAAGCTACCACGCTGGCTTGATCGGCAAGGAGTACTTGGAGAAAATGGCGGGAATTCCAGTAGAAGTACACGTAGCGAGCGAATTCGGCTACAACATGCCGCTTCTTTCTGAAAACCCGTTGTTCATCTTCATTTCCCAGTCCGGCGAAACAGCGGACAGCCGCCAGGTATTGGTGCGCATCAAAGAATTGGGTCATCCATCACTGACAGTGACAAACGTCGCAGGCTCTACGCTTTCTCGTGAAGCGGACCATACACTATTGCTGTATGCAGGCCCTGAAATTGCGGTAGCATCCACAAAAGCATATACAGCACAACTGGCTGTACTTTCAATCCTTGCAGCAGTAACGGCAGAGCGTCGCGGCCGTGATATCGGTTTCGATTTGGTCCAGGAAATGGGCATCGTGGCGAACGCTGTGCAAGCACAAGTCGATATGAAAGAAGAACTTGAACAAATCGCAACGGATTATCTTTCGACTACACGCAATTGCTTCTTCATCGGGCGTTTGATGGATTATTTCGTCGGCCTTGAAGGCGCATTGAAACTGAAAGAAATCTCGTATATCCAAGCAGAAGGCTTTGCTGGCGGAGAACTTAAGCACGGCACGATCGCATTGATCGAAGAAGGCACACCGGTCATCGCGCTCGCGACGCAAGAGTCCGTTAACTTGAACATCCGCGGAAACGTCAAAGAAGTAGCGGCGCGCGGCGCAAATACATGCATCATCTCCATGGAAGGCTTGAACGAAGAAGGCGACAGCCACGTCTTGCCGAAAGTCCATGAATTGTTGACGCCGCTTGTATCGGTCATCCCGCTTCAGTTGATCAGCTATTATGCTGCTCTTCACCGCGATTGTGACGTCGACAAGCCGCGCAACTTGGCAAAATCCGTTACAGTTGAATAAGCAATGAATGAACTCCCGCATCCGTGCGGGAGTTTTTTATTTCCCGGGGAATATCGCAGAATCCGCCAAAAGCCGCACCGTTTTTGTCGGGTGTTGGAAACATCGGATATCTATAATGAAAGCAGGAAGGGGGCAGGGGATATGCTGAAACAAATGAACGAAGCGCTTGCCTATATTGAAGCGCATTTGGAAAAGGAAATCGACGAACGCGAGCTGGAGCGCATAGCTGGCACGTCCATTTACCATTTTCGGCGAATGTTCTCTTTCTTGTCAGGCTTCACATTGGGCGAGTATATAAGAAAGCGGCGGCTGTCGAACGCCGCAGCGGACTTGCACGCTGGCATGAGTGTGACGGAAGCAGCGTTCAAATATGGCTATGATTCAGCCGATGGATTCTCGCGTGCTTTCAAGGAATGGGCAGGGATCAATCCTTCAACGGTCCAAAAGAGCGGCATGTTGAAGTCGTTCCCAAAACTGACCTTACAGTTAATTATAAAAGGAGGAGTAGAAATGGAATACCGCATCGAAGAAAAACAGGCGTTCACTATTATTGGCGTGAAGAAACGAGTAGCGATCCAATTCGAAGGGGAAAATGAAGAAATTATGACGCTTGCCAAAAGCATCTCAGCGGAACAACGTGAGGAAATGCGCAGTTATGCAGATATGGAACCGCATCAAGTGATCAATGCACCATTCAATTTTGACGAAGGGCGCATGGATGAACAAGGCAGTTTGGATCACATGATTGGCTTTTTGACGGCGAAAAATGTCGAGCCTGGTAACGGACTTGATCGAGTCGAAGTGCCTGCACTTACGTGGGCGGTGTTTACAGCAGAAGGGGAATTTCCACGTGTGATGCAAGAGTCTTGGGGAAAAATCGTCTCCGAATGGCTGCCATCGTCCGGTTATGAACTGGCCGAAGCACCGGAAATTTCATTTACGGGTGATTTGTCGGATCCCGCCCATGTAAAAAGTGAGATTTGGATGGCAGTTCGTAAAACGACTCTGACAAAATGATGGCATGAAATTGATATGAATAGAAGAAAGAATATTCACTCTTTTAATTGAAAAAAGTTGTTTTTTCTCCTATGATGAAAGGGCATCGAGATCTGCATACATGCGGCACGAGAGGTTCATCATAAAGGAGGCGGAGTTATTATGACGAAAATAGGCATCATTACCGGAAGCACACGTCCAGGGCGCAATAGCCTGCAAGTGGCAGAATGGGTGAAAGGCATCGCCGATCAGCGCGGCGATGCTGATTATGAACTCGTGGATTTGGCTGAATACAATCTGCCGATGTATGCAGAGCCGGTTTCTGCGGCGTATAGCCAGGACTATCAGACGCCTGAAGCCATTCCATGGGCGCAAAAGATTGCGGAGTTGGACGGTTATGTATTCATTTGCCCGGAGTACAACCATGGCGTTACGTCAGCGTTAAAGAATGCCATCGATTATTTGTACATCGAATGGAATAATAAGGCGGCAGGCATTGTCAGCTATGGGTCAGCAGGCGGCGTCCGGGCAGCGGAATCCTTGCGCATCATCATGGCGGAACTGCAAGTGGCCACGGTGAGGGCCCATCCTGCCATGTCCTTGTTTACGGATTTCGTGAAAATGAGTGAATTCAAACCGGCAACAGTCCACGAAAAATCGGTCAATGCCATGCTTGATCAAGTGAACGCCTGGACGAACGCGCTGGAGCCTTTGCGCAAAGGATCCAACGAATAACACTTTCCCTTCTATCCTGGATGAGAGACGCGAATAATGGCGTCTTTCATCCAGGGTTTTATTTTTGTTAAGAATGAAAGCTGCGATATCATTTTAACCGGTATGGAAGAAAGTGTATTATGAAAAGAGACAACAAAGAGTTTGCAGGAAATGAGGAATTTGAGTGGGGAAAATAACAGAAAAAAGAACAAGCAAGCGCGCCAAGAAAATCTTGCGGGCTATTGCGGTCATCATCGGCGGATTTATTACCGCATATGGGCTCGAAGCTGTATTGATTCCGAACAATGTATCCGATGGCGGCGTGACGGGGCTGAGCATCGTCGGTTCACAGCTGACCGGCATGCAGCTCGGGATTTTAATCGGCTTGCTGAATATCCCATTCGTCTATCTCGGATACAAACAGATCGGTAAGAGTTTTGCCATCTATTCGGTGATCGGCATTGCCGCGTTGGCATACGGGACGACCATCATGCACCATGTCCCGCCGATTGTTGAAGGCGATTCGCTGCTCGTGACGGTAGTCGGGGGCATCATCATCGGCTTCGGCATGGGGCTTGCTTTGCGAAACGGCGGCGCGTTGGACGGCATCGATATGCTCGCGGTATTGCTGTCACGGAAATTGCCGTTTGGCACGAGTGATTTGATTTTGTTCCTGAACTTATTCGTCTTTATCGTCGTGTCGACGGTGTTCGGATTGCAAGGCGCGTTCTTATCGGGGATCGCTTATTTCATTGCTTCCAAAGTGATCCATATGGTAGAGGAAGGCTTGAGCGGTTCGAAGACCTATAAGATCATTACCAGCGAGCCTGAGAATATGGTTGAGACGATCCGTGACCGCTTGGGGCGCAGTGCTACCTACAATTTGGTCAAAGGGGCGTATACCAATGAAGCCTATAAGGAAATTACGTGCATCATCAACCGCCTTGAAGACAGCAAGATGAAGGAAATCATTTACGAAATCGACCCGCAAGCCTTTGTGGCGGTATATGACGTCGCTGAAGTGAAAGGCGGCAATTTCAAGAAACGTGATATTCATTAATGAACAGGGGGATAAGCGATGATCATCGGATTGCATCACGCACAAATCACCATTCCAAAAGGAACGGAAGCGGCAGGAAAAGCATTTTATTGTGAGCTATTGGGCTTGGAGGAAATCGATAAGCCGGATGCTTTGAAAGGGCGCGGCGGCTTTTGGCTCTCAGTCGGCCAACAGGAAGTGCATGTCGGGACTGAAGATGGCTTTGACCGTTTGGCGACAAAGGCGCATCTCGCGTATCAAGTGGAAGACATCCGCTATTGGCGCGAGCGGCTGGAAGAAAGCGGTGTGGAGATTCTGGAAGCGGTACCGATTCCGGGATATGACCGTTTCGAATTTCGCGACCCATTCGGCAACCGTGTGGAAATGATTCAATATGAAGGAGCGGGAGAAAGCCGATGAAAGTGATAGCTGGATCAGATCGACAAGATAGTGAATTTATCCGCGACAAATTGATTGAGTACAATATGAAAAACTTGCCGGATGAAGTTAAGACACCGGTAGAGCATTTGAACTTTGTGCTGAAAGACGAGGACGGGACAATCATGGGCGGTCTCACCGCTACTACGTTCTGGCAGCATTTGCATGTCGACTTTTTGTGGGTGGATGAGCGCTTGAGAGGGCAAGGCCAAGGAAAGGTCCTGCTTGAGAAGATGGAGCAGGCGGCGAAAGTAAAAAGCTGCCGGTTGATCACGCTCGATACGTTCAGTTTCCAGGCGCCCGATTTTTACAAACGAAGCGGTTACGAAGTATTCGGCATGCTTGAAGATCATCCGAAAGGCTTCAGTCAGTATTTCCTCCAAAAACGACTAGAGAATTAAAGTATAAGGCCGGCCTGAATACAGGCTGGTTTTTTCTATGGAAGAAATTTCATCTACTAACTTGCAATGCAAGGGTTTATCGTTTATGATGATTTTATAACACTTGCATTGCAAGGTAGTAATGCGACAGAGAGAGGGTTGATGCGCAAAGTGGCGGATTCTACACAAATGCTCAAAGGAATTTTGGATGGCTGCATCTTGTCGATCATCGAAGAAGGCGAGATTTACGGCTATGAATTGGCCGAAAAGCTACAGAGCTACGGATTTCAATCATTTAGCGAAGGCAGTATCTATCCGCTATTATTGCGGATGCAAAAAGAAGGCCTCGTGTCGAGTGTGCAGCGCAAATCGACAGCCGGGCCGAAGCGTAAATATTATTCATTAACGGAAGCGGGACAAGTGGAACTGGAGCAATTTCTTGGGCGCTGGGCTGAACTGAAGCAATCGGTCGATGCGGTCATCACTAAAGGAGGGCAATGATATGTTATCAGCTAAATCTGAACAATTTCTGATCGAACTGCGCATGTATTTGGTCCAGCGAGGGAAAAGCGATGAAGACATCAACGAAGTGGTTGATGAACTGGAAAGCCATTTGATCGAATCGGAGAAACATGGCAAAAGTGTCGAGAGCATCGTCGGGAAAGACCCAAAACAGTATATGAAGAGCATCGGGGCGTCGCTGCCGATTGCAGCGCAAGAATTGATGCTCCTCATTCCAGCGACGGTGTTGGTGATTCTCGCGTATTTAGCATACATCCCGGCTTTGTCAGGAGATTTCAACTTATCGCAAACGGTGCTTTGGGGCATCATTCCGGTCGTCTTGAGCCTGGCCATCTACAGTTCCTTGATTTTCAAGGTATTTCCGAAGTTCCATGACCGGCCGGTGAAGCTCGGGGTGATCGCAGTAGCTGTTTCAACTTTGGTCATTGGCTTCTGGGTGGCATTTTATTTGTGGATGGTTCCAGATTCTACATCGGCTTATTTCACGGCAACGGCTGAACAGAATTACGTGATCCTCGCCGTCTGTCTTGTTGCGTTTATCGCTTATGCGTTGTACACGAAGTCCTGGATTACGATTATCGTCGCAGCGTTGATGAGTGCGGGTCCGCTCGCGGAAAAATGGATCCCTCAGGATGTAAATGAAGATCCGGTATACATCGCCATGACTATCGGGATTTTCGTCTTGATCGGCATTGCCTTCATCTGGTTGTTGATGCGAAAACGCCGTAAAACCGCTTGAACGATGAGTTGGAGCAGGGCTTATCTTCGCTGAAAAAAAAAGAGCTGCCAGAGCAGCTCTTTTTTCTTATAAATCAATTAAATGGTACCGGCTTCGAATGATTCGTCGCTGATTTCGCCGACGATTTCCTCGAGAATGTCTTCCATTGTCACAAGGCCTGCGATGCGTCCGTCTTTTCCGGTAATGACGGCCATATGCGTCCGGCTTTGCTGCATGCTGGAGAGCACTTTTTGGATCGGCGTGTTTTCCGGGAAGCTTGGCATCGGATGCAGGAACGATTCCGGTGTCTGGGTTCTGCCGGCCGCCATGCTCGTCAGTAATTCTTTGGTGTTGATGAATCCGAGCAGACGGTTCGGGTCTCCACCTTCTGTCACAGGATAGCGTGTATACTCATGACCATCGAGTACCTTGAAAAGTTGTTCCTGTGTCAAAGAACTCTCAACCGACACGATTTTCTCTTTCGGGATCATGATGTGCTTGACGATGCGCTCATCGAAATCGAAAATATTTTTCAAATACGTCAGCTCAGTCTGGTTGATCTCGCCGCTTTGGTAGCTTTCAGCCATGATCAATTTCAATTCCTCTTCGGAATGAGCTTCCGTATGGCCGCTCGGTTCCACTTTGAACAAGCGCAAAAACAAGCGCGCTGACCCGTTCAACAGCCAGATGAACGGGCTCATGATTTTCCCGAACCAGTAGAGTGGCGGGGCAAGCAATAAAGTCATGCGTTCTGCATATTGAATGGCCAAAGTTTTCGGGGCCAGTTCGCCGATGACAACGTGCAAAAAGGTCACGATGCTAAGGGCAATGGCGTACGACAAGATGGTCGCGATGGCAGGGGACAAATTGAACTCTTCAAACAGCGGGTGCAAAAGGCGTTCAACGGTCGGTTCCCCGAGCGCCCCGAGAATCAATGCCGTGATTGTGATGCCGAGCTGGCAGGCAGAAAGGTAATAATCGAGTTTATCTGCCACTTCTTTGGCGCGCACGGCTTTTTTATTGCCTTCGGAGATCAATTGGTCGATCCGTGACATTCGTACTTTCAAAATAGCGAATTCGGCGCCGACAAAAAACGCAGTCGCCAAAATCATTAAAGCTACGAGCAATAAGTTAATTATTATTTGTCCATCCAAGTTGGATCCCCCAGAATCGGGGGCTCACCTCCATTTAGTCGATTTGGTCTTGAGATTTTTTCGGTTTTTGCTTAAACAAAACTTGTTTGATTTGTTGGTGGTCCATATCGGTGACGGTCCATTCCGTGTTTTTGTACGTCAAGGGCTCGCCAATTTCGATTTCTCCGGTCGTGCGGTAGTGGATCCAGCCGCCGATTGTGTCGATGTCCTGGCTATTGTCGAAGTCGACGCCAAAACGCTCTTCGAGTTCTTTCAATAGCACGCGGCCATTCAGTACGTACTCGCGATCTGCAATTTTCTTGATTTCCGGCTCTTCGTCTTCGTCAAATTCGTCGCGGATTTCGCCGACGATTTCTTCGAGGATGTCTTCGAGCGTGAGCATGCCGGCGGTCCCGCCGTATTCATCCGCGACGATCGCTAGGTGGACGCGGGCATTCTGCATGCGCAGCAAGGCACCTTGCAAATCCGTCATCTCGAATACGGTTGGAACTTCGCGGACAAAATCATGAAGCTTCCAATCACGCCCCGCGACGATTTGCGGCAGCATTTTCTTGGCGCTGACAAAACCGATGATCCGGTCCTTGTCGCCGTCTTCTGTTACGGGATAGCGCGTGTAATTATGTTCATCGAGCACATCGATGATTTCTTGAGATGGCATATCGAGGTCGAGCGTTACGAGCTCCGTCCGTGGCACCATGATGTCTTTTGACGAACGTTCATCGAATGTGAAGACATTTTCCATATAAGACAACTCATTTTGATTGATGGCACCGCCTTCATAGCTTTGCGCCATGACGATTCTCAACTCGTCTTCCGAATACGCCTGCTCATGGCCTGGCTGGACGCCGAAAACTCTTAGCAATAGGCGAGCTGCTCCGTTCAACGCCCAAATGAAAGGCTTCATGATTTGGCCGAACCAATACAGCGGTGGAGCCAACAGCAGCGACATTTTTTCAGCGTATTCGATGGCGAGCGTTTTGGGCGCCATTTCTCCGAGCACCACATGTAGATATGTCACCAATAGGAAAGCAATCGCATAGGAAGCGGCGGATGCGACCGAATCCGACACTTGGAAAAAGTCGAAGATCGGATACATGAGCCGTTCGACGGTCGGTTTCCCGAGCGCCCCGAGGCCGAGTGCTGTGACCGTGATGCCAAGCTGGCAGGCGGACAGGTAATAATCCAAATTGCCGGCGACTTCTTTGGCGCGCACGGCTTTTTTATTGCCTTCTGCAATGAGCTGGTCCAAGCGCGACATGCGGATTTTGACGACCGCGAATTCAGCACCGACGAAAAAGGCGGTCAAAGCGAGCAATAGTACAAGCAAAGCTAGATTCAATAATGTGATTATGTCCACGTAAGATTCCCTAAAAAGGGATTCACCTCCATAAATAGTTCAGCCGGCGTCCGTAATTTTCCACGGGGCATGGCTGATGTTATTCAAAATGGCCGCTTACGATGACAGGTGAACTCCGTTCGTTGAAATGAGGCGGTCCGCACGGGTGCAACTGTTCATGCAAAACGGTGTAAAGCGGATGATTCGTTTGAGTGCATAAATAAGTGTCGCTATTCCCTTCCCAATGGTTTCCCCTCCTTCAGTGATTAAGAAGTATAATACCATATTAATGACAGGAATCTGCAAAATATTCAGGAGAATGATGGATAAACAATCCCGAAAATTGGCGATATTATGTAGTAGCTTTTTTGTTTTTTTATGCTATACTTTTTTTAACAACTCAATAGACCTTGACATCACGTCAAAGGGGAGTAGCTATGGGGAAACCTATTTCACAGTCGTCATTACATGGACCCGTTCCATCGGTTGTGATAGCAAAATCATTTTGCTTAGCAAGACCTTTGCCTTCTATAGGCAGGGGTCTTTTTTGTTGTCAAATTCAAGGAGGTTTTTTTCAGTGGAAGCAATATTATTGGAGTATTTATGGGTGCTGCTCGTCTTAGTGGCACTTGAAGGTTTGCTTGCTGCGGACAATGCCGTCGTCATGGCGGTCATGGTCAAGCACTTGCCGAAAGCACAACAAAAGAAAGCATTGTTCTACGGCTTACTCGGGGCGTTCGTGTTCCGTTTCGCGGCCTTATTCATGATCACTTTGCTCGTCGATGTCTGGCAAATCCAGGCACTCGGTGCGGCGTATCTCTTGTTTATCGCGTTTAAGCATATTTACGATCAGCGAAAAGGCAAAGAACATTCGGTTGAGCCGGAACAGACAAAAGGTTCTGGCTTCTGGATGACGGTTTTGAAAGTGGAACTGGCGGATATCGCATTCGCAGTCGACTCGATGCTTGCAGCGGTGGCGCTTGCCATCACGTTGCCGCATCTTGGTTCTATGGAAATCGGCGGCATCAACGGCGGGCAGTTCGCCGTCATGCTTGCTGGTGGCTTGATCGGACTCGTTATTATGCGTTTTGCGGCACATAAATTCGTCAAGCTATTGTCGAATTACCCGCAGCTTGAAACGACAGCATTCGTCGTCGTCGGCTGGGTCGGCGTCAAATTGACCGTGTTGACGCTCGGGCACAAAGGCGTCGGCATCTTGCCATACGAATTTGCCCACTCGACGGAATGGAAATTGATCTTCTGGGGCGTCCTTCTTGCCATCGTGGCAGTCGGCGCAATTGTCAGCGTCAAGAAAAAGCGCGAACAAAGCGCTGCGTAATTCCGGCTGGCCCAGTTGCAAGCAAAGTTCCTGCATGATAAAATCAACTCAATTCTGAAATGAAACGAGTTGATGGGTGGACAATGCGTAACTAACCTATATTTTTAGTCATTTGAAATAGTTATTTTTCGAAGACGAAAACATAGGATTAGTCTGCCCATTTCATCCATAAGGTGTCGCTGGTTATTTGGCGCACCCAAAGTGTACTGGCTAATCCTTCCAAATTTAGATTTGGGAGGATTTTTTTAATTCTCCCTGTCAAAACGAGAAGGGGTGGTTCTGCATGACAGAACTAATGAAATTATTGAACGTATCCTTGGAAATCGAACAACAACCATTATTCGAGGACGTGACGGCGAACATCATGAGCGGCGACCGCATCGGCATTATCGGGAAAAACGGCGCCGGAAAAACGACGCTGTTGCGGCTGATTTCCGGCGACATCGCACCGGCCAGTGGACAGTTGATTCAAGGCGGACCAGACGTGAGCGTGCGGGCAGTCGAACAGGAATTGCCGGATTACGCTTTTGAAGACGTGACGAAAGCGGAACAAGCGCTATTGAACAGATGGAAAGTCCCGCTCCGCGATTTTGCTCAATTGAGCGGAGGCGAAAAACTAAAGGCGAGGCTCGCGAAAGGCTTAGCACAGCCAGCGGATCTTTTGCTATTGGATGAGCCGACCAATCATCTGGACGCACAAGGCACAGCCCATTTGTTGCGCGAATTAAACGCTTATCCAGGCGCCATCGCGATCGTCTCGCACGACCGCTATTTCCTCGATCAAATCGCAACGAAGATCTGGTCGATTGAAAACGGGAAGGTCCACAGCCATAACGGCAATTACAGCGATTATATGGAATTCCGCGAACGCAAGCGTATAAGCCAGCAACACGCCTATGACATACAACAAAAACGCATCGACCGGATCGAAACCCAGATGAAGCAACTTTCCTCGTGGTCTGAATCGGCTCATGCCAATTCCACCAAGCAGGAAGGCTATAAAGAATATTACCGGGTCAAAGCCAAAAGCATGGACGCGCTAGTGAAATCAAAGCAAAAACGCCTGGAGAAGGAATTGGCGAACGCGGCGGTCGACGCTGTCGAACCGGAATACGAGGTGGACTTCGCCTTCCGCGCGAATCCGAAAGCCGGCAAACGCTTTTTGGAAGTGAAGAAGCTAGGTAAATCGTTTGGCGATATGCCATTATTCAAGAACGCTTCGTTTACGGTCCAGCACGGTGAGAAAATCGCCGTCGTCGGCGCAAACGGCAGCGGCAAGACGACATTTTTGAAAATGCTGGCGGGCGAAGAGCCGGTAAGCGTAGGGGAGCTTTGGCTATCGCCTTCTGCCTCTGTCGGCTATTTGACGCAAGACGTCTTTGATTTGCCGCTCGACCGGACGCCTGCCGAATTATTTGAGCAATTCACGTTCAAAGAGCGGGGGCGTGTGCAGAATCTATTGAAGCATTTAGGCTTCCGTAAAGAGCAATGGCTGGAGCCGATCCAGGAGATGAGTATGGGCGAACGGGTTAAATGCAAATTGATGAAATTCATCTTGGAGGACAAAGACGCCTTATTACTTGATGAGCCGACCAATCATTTGGATTTGCCGTCGCGCGAACAATTGGAGTCGACCTTGGCGGACTACCGCGGCACGCTTCTTGTCGTATCGCATGACCGCTATTTGCTCGACAAGGCGACGGATGGCAAACTGGTGTTTGAAGGCGGAACGATCCGCAAGCAGCTCGGGGAAGCGCCGCAACAGGAAGCGCTCGGAAGCAGCGGTGAACTTCGGCTAAAACTCGAGACGGAGCGCCAGGCCGTGCTTGGCAAACTGAGCTTTATGCAGCCGAAAGACCCGAGCTATACAGAACTCGATCGGCGCTTTGTGGAATTGACGAAGCAATTGAAGGAAATGGAGTAGACAGCGATTACGAAAAAGAGACGGCTCAGGCCGTCTCTTTTTTCAGTTTGTCGAGAAAGATAAGAAATCGTATTTTCCGAAGCTTATCGCTCGCTTTCCGTGGGCTCGCGCCCAAGCCTCCTCAGTCGCTTCGAAACCCTTGTGCTCCCACATCTGCGTAGCAGATGCGTCGCAAATGAATGCGTTCAGCTAAGCTTCACTCATTCATTCCTTGCGGGGTCTCGGTCGTCTCGCTATCCACTGGAAAGATTAGGTCGACCTACGGGAGACCTTATCTTTGCGAAAGTAATGCGCAGCATTATTGAGCAGAAGGGGTTACGAGCGAACGCTTCTCCAAATACTGAGATAGTTCATTGATGTTTAATAATAGGAAAGGTAAGCAGCTTTTCGATTCATAGCAGACCATAGACTTCTTCAATATTCTAAAGAGACGGCCGCAGCCGTCTCTTTTCTTTATGCTAAGCGGCCGTCTTTCATAGTGATGACGCGGTCCGCGTAGGCGAGCATGTCTTCTTCGTGGGTCACCATCAAGGTGGCGATGTTCAATGTTTTTGTTAGTTGCTGCAGCAATTCCATAACTTCGCGCGACTTGGTGGAGTCCAAACTTGCGGTCGGTTCGTCCGCGAACAAAAGTTTGGGTTGGTGGACGATGGCCCGAGCGATGGCGACTCGCTGCTTTTCGCCGCCGGACAGCGAAGCGGGATAGGCGGTTTTCCGGTGGCCCATGCCGACCGACTGGAGTATTCGCGCAGCTTCATCGCGGCGTTGTTTTTTCGAAAGCGGGGAGCCGGCTGTCTCGAGCATGAGCAGCAATTGTTCTTCGGCCGTGAGAAACGGTACGAGGTGCGCGGACTGGAACACAAAGCCAAACGATTCCGCACGGATTTGGCGAATCTGTTCTTGGTTCATGGCGGTCAATTCTTCGCCGTCAAAATGGATCTCGCCGCCGGAAGCGAGCTGAAGCCCCGCCGCAATCGTCAGAAGCGTGCTTTTGCCGGAGCCCGATGCGCCGACGAGGGCGGTGATTTCGCCTTGTGTCAGCGACAAGTCAATACCTTTTAAAATCTCTTCTGCTACCTCACCCGTTTTGAAAGTCTTTCGGATGTCTTGTGTCGTGAAAATCATGCTTATCCTTCTCCTTGTTGAATGGCTTGAAGCGGCTTGGCTTTGCGGATCTGAAGGCCCGATAAAGTGGCCCCGGCAAATCCGATAACAAAGAACACCGCTGTTAATTGCAGCGTGGCATCAATCGGCAAGTAGAACGGCATGTCGTCTGGCGCCAGTGTCTCAAACACTTGGCTAACGGCAATCGATAAGAGGAGCGCCATCGCAGTAATGACAACCATCTGTGTCCAGATCATGCGGAACAAGGTGCCAGTCTTCACGCCGATCGCTTTTAAGATGCCGTACAGCCCGAGCTTCTGGATGTTCATCATATAGAAGAAAATCGCGAATAGCATGCCGCTGATGACCACTAAAAACCAGACGATCATCGACAGCGATAATTGCTCGGCGCTATAGCTCGGCAAAGTGTTGAGGAATTCTTCTGTAGAGAAGCTTTGCAGGCCGGGGATTGCGCCGGGTTGTGCCATCTCTGGGAGGAACAGCATTTGCAGTTCATCTGTCCGGTACATTTCCGCAAAGTCGTCCGGATGGATAAAGGCGACAGGTGCATGGCTGTATTTCGCGCCGTCGGTAAAGCCTGCTACGGTAAATTCGCCATCCAACTGGCTGTTGGTAAAGATATCGCCTTGCTTGAGGCCGTCTTCTTCGAGCGAACGGTCGAGGATGATCTCGCCTTTTTTGACATCCGGAAATTGAGCCGAATCGGTTGATGTGGCGAAGGCGACGCTTTGCTGTTCGTCTTGTTCATTCAATAAAAAACCCATCTGGATAGAGAATGCAAACGCACCGTCGTTTTCCGACAGGGCTGATTGCTGCGTTTCCATGTCGATTGCGGACAAGGCGTGAGTTTCTTCCGCCGCCGTTTCCATATAGATCGTTCCGTCCGGTAAATTCTTGATCAGGGCGGCATTGTCTTGTGACAAGCCGTTCGCAAGCCCTGAGATGATAAAGGTCAATAAGCTGATCAAAAAGACGATCGATCCGAGGATCACGAATTTCGTTTTGCTTTTCTTCATTTCTTTCCATGCTAAGTTCACGTTGCTCGCCTCCATTTTGGTGTACTTTCAGTCTACAGAGGCAAGATGAATGGAAGGTGAACGGGTGTTGACAGTTTGGAATAAAAAAAGCCCTCCAGTTGTGGAGGGCTTTGAATCTATACAGATGATGAGGCTGGAAGAATAACAGTTACGGTGGTGCCAGCACCTGGCGCGCTGTCGAGTTCGATCCGGCCGCCGTGGAGTTCGATGATTTCCTTGGCGATCGATAGGCCAAGGCCGGAGCCTTTTTGGCCGCGGGTGCGGGCTTGGTCGGCGCGGTAAAAGCGCTCGAAAGCATGTTTCGTTTCGTCCTCTGTCATGCCGATGCCGTAATCGCGTACCGTGACATAAATATGGTTCTCACTTTGTGTAAGGCTTACGTCGACCGAGCCGCCCTGTTCACTGTATTTCACTGCATTGGTCAATAGGTTTTCCCAGACGGTTTGAAGCAGCACCGCGTTGCCTAGCGTATAGGCTGGGGTGAGCTGTGCAGACAGCGCCAGTTCTTTATCGTCGAATGCATAGCGCAAATGGCTGAGCGTCGCGTGCAATTGCTCGTGGAGTGCGACGGTCTCGAGCGCTTCCGGCGTTTCCTTGTCGACCGATGCCAAGGTCAAGAGTTGCGTTGTCAACAGCGACAGGCGCGCCGTCTCTTCGCGGATGATGTCCGCGTAGTGCTGCTTGTCGGAATCACTGATGCCCGGTTTTTCCAACAAGCCGAGATAGCTTTGAATCGTATGGAGCGGTGACTGGATATCGTGGGACACGTTATGGACGAATTCCTTGCGCTTGACGGTCGACTGCTCAATGCGCGAGCGCATCAACAGGAACTGGTCGGCAAGGCGGCCGATTTCATCCCGCCGGTCGATCGCGAGCGGCACGTCAAAGGTTTCCGTCGCCATTTTCTCGGTCGCTTCGGTCAATTTCGTGATCGGCTGGATCAATAAACGCGCAACCAACAGCATGCCGAGAAAGCTCAGCAGCACGATCCCTACAGCCAAGCCGCCAAACAACAGATGGAGTTCCTGGAACAATAGCTCGATGTCGGGGCGCAGGAATAAAGCATAGGGTTCGCCGCCGAGTGTCACGGGGACGCCGATGGAATTTTGCAGTTCATTGGCGAAAAAGCCGGTGACGAAAGTTTGGCGCGGAAAATCACGGATGCCGTTGAAGATGTCGCCGCCGAGCACGTGCTGGACGTCTTGTTGGGCGATCGTTTCATCGCGGAATTCACCGCCGAAGCGCGAGATAGCGCTGCCATCGGTCAAATACAATTGATAGCCGGCGTCACCGAGCACTTCGAGTGTACTTTCCACTTGGTTCGGCGGCAGGCTGTTCAAATGATCGGCAAACGATTCGGCAATCGCCAGGTTTTTGTCGTTATTGTCTTCTTTCAAAAATTGGTGATACAGCGTGTTCATCGCGAAAAACGAAATGGCGCTGCTGATGAGCATCGTCAGGAATGTGAACCAGATGAATTTGACGTACAAGCTCATGAGTCGGCCTCCAGTTTATAGCCGACGCCGCGCACCGTGACAATCTTGACATCCGGCGCGAATTGCTCGAGCCTCGTGCGCAGCCGTTTGATGTGGACGTTGATGGTCTGTTCGTCCCCTTGAAAATCGAGCCCCCATACGCTTTCGATAATGGCGTCTCGCGTAAATACGTGGCGCGGTTTCGAGGCGAGCAAGGCGAGCAGCTCAAATTCTTTTAATGGGATAAACGACAAGCCGTTCGGCGAGCGCAGTTCGTAGCTTTTTAAGTCGATCGTTAAAGACCCTGCCGTAAGGGTATTGTTTGCGGGGTGGTCGTAACGGCGCAAAATCGCTTTGACACGGAACAGCAATTCCTTGGATTCGAACGGTTTGACCAAATAATCATCAGATCCGGCGAGAAATCCGCGTTCTTTGTCTTCGATATGGTGGCGCGCTGTCAAGAGGATGACCGGGATATCGTAGTCTGTGTGGATGCGTTCGGTTAATTCAAAACCGTCGATTCCGGGCATCATGACATCGACAATCGCGAGGTCTACCGTCTGCTGTTCGAGACGCGCCAATGCCTGTTCACCGTTTTCGGCGGATATCACTTCGTAGCCATGTTGCCGGAGCTCCCCGGCGACAAACTGAAGCATATGTAAATCGTCGTCTACTGCGAGAATGCGGATCATGTAAAACCCTCCTTGCCTATTAGTATAGGACATCGTGCGAAAAGGCGTTAGATTTTCCTTTCCTGGATGAAGTTGGCTTGTATAATGGAAAGAAAACAACTGCAGTGTAACTGATGTCGCTGTGAATAAGGGGTGCGGGCAATGAGTGGAATTTCACGACATAAAGAACAAGGTTGCTTAGGGTGCAGGCTGGCAAACGGCGAGCTGCCGGCGCACATGGTGTATGAAAACGAGTGGGTTGCGTGTTTTTTGGACCACGATCCATTCAATGAAGGGCATGTACTCATTTTACCGAAAGCCCATTACCGGTTTATCGACGAGATGGACGATACTACGGCACTTGCCATTTTAAACGCGTCACAAGTAATGAGCCGGGCCATCCGGGAACTTTACGCGCCGTTTGGCATTACGCAGACGCAAAATGGCGGCGGGCCTGATGAATTGACGCATTTTCATTTGCATATCGTGCCAAGAGAGAAAAATCAGCCCTTCGCGAGTTTCTATACAGGAGATGAGTGGGACAATGCAGCGTTGAAGAACCAACTGGCCGACACGCGCACTCAATTGGCGGCGGCTGTTGAAAAGCAACTCTCGGGGTTTCCCGGGAAATAATGCGCAGCGAAGACGAAGGAGACTGTTATGCCAAAACGAATCGATGAACAAGCACTCCATCAACAACATTACGCGGAAATTCGCAATAAAGTGGCAAGCGACCCTTATGCCAAGTCGCTCGGCATCCGTTTGACGAAATTCGAAGAGACGCTGGCCGAGGCGGAGCTGGTCGTGCAAGATCACATGGTCAATGCGTATGGAACTGCGCACGGTGCGGTCATTTACGCACTCGCTGACCATGTCATGTCGGTCGCAAGCAATGCGCACGGCAAAGTATCGGTCGGTTTGTCGACCAATGCCCAGTTTATCCAAGCAGCAAAACCGGGAGACCTGTTGACGGCGCGCGCGATCGAGACGAAGCGCAATTTCCGTGTCGGTTTCTACCGCATAGACGTGCTGCGCGGAGACGAGATCATCGCGACGGTTGACGGGGTAGCGTACCGAAAAGATCAGTATTTCGTGGAAACGGAAGACGAATGAATCTTCGTATAGGAAGGGGGGCGTAGATATGCTATTGACGATTCAACCGGAAGAGCTGACCGAGCGCTGGTATGATGTCTTCGAAAAAATTGAATGGACAGAAGTATTGCTGTTCTTGTTTTATGTGGCGTGTATTTTTCTTGTTAGGGCAATTGTGCTCGGCATTTCTCGCCGCTTAAGCACCAATCGGGTCTTCCGCCACGTTGACCCTGTGCTCCGGAGCTTGTTGAACTGGGCCACAACCTATGGGATTTTGCTGTTTATGATTTTTTATTTTTCCAATTCGGGCTGGATGTTTGATCGCCTGTTTGAAATCGGCAATGTCGAAATCACAGCGTTCCTATTAATCCTTGTCGTCTTGATTGTGTCGCTTGCCAACCGGGCGTCGAAAATCATCACGCGTTATATTTTGCCGAATGTCTATCAGCGCTACCACTTGGACCGTGGCATGAGCTACACATTCGATAGGATGTTCCATTATACAGTGATGGCCATCGCCATCGTCGTCAGCTTGACGACGGTCGGCTTGGATTTAAGTGCCTTGACGGTGTTCGCCGGTGTGCTTGGCGTCGGGATCGGTTTTGGTCTGCAGAACATCGCCTCGAACTTCATTTCAGGGATCATCTTGCTGTTCGAGCGGCCAATTAAAGTCGGCGACCGGGTGATCATCGATGATTTGATCGGCGATGTCGATAAAATTTCGATGCGCTCGACCGTCATCAAGACGATTCACAATGAACACGTCATCGTGCCGAACTCCTATTTTTTGGAGGAGCAAGTGGTTAACCGTTCCTACGGCGATCCGCGCATGCGGCTTGTGGTGCCGGTCGGTGTCGCATATGGAACGGATGCCGACAAAGTGAAAAAAGTATTGCTGCAAGCTGCACAAGAAGAAGAACAAGCAGGCGGTGTCGTCTTGTCAGATCCGGTACCGTTCGTCAATTTCGCTGCGTTCGGCGAGTCGTCGCTCGATTTTGAGCTGATGGTCTGGATCGACAACTCGAACCAAGTCATTTCCACAAAAAGTGCATTGAATTTCCGCATCAACCGACTGTTTGCGGAACACGAGATTGAAATCCCATTCCCTCAGCGCGATCTGCATATTAAGAGCATGCCTGACATGAAGCAGCAATAAAAACCTTCTAGCGTCATGGATTTTAAATCCGCTTCAAACAAGAGGAGGCATAACAGATGAATGAATTTGAAGAGTATTTGGCGAAAATCGACAACCCGGACCACCGTGAACGGGTCGAAGAAGTATTGAAATGGGTCACGGAAACCTATCCTCAGCTCGTTCCGCGTGTTGCGTGGAATCAGCCGATGTTTACCGATCATGGCACCTTTATCATCGCGTTCAGCACCGCGAAAAAACATATGGCGGTGGCACCGGAAAAAGCAGCGATCGACCGCTTCGAGCAGGACCTTGAAGCAGGCGGCCATTCGAGCACGAAGCAATTGATCCGCATGAGCTGGGACCGTCCCGTCGATTACGCATTGCTTGGTAAATTGATTGAATTCAATATCGAAGACAAAGCGGATTATGAGAAGTTTTGGCGGTAAATAAAACTGTTCTGTAACGAGAGAGTTTGGAATTTTCCTCTCATGACTTAACTGAATGCAACGAAAAAAGGAAGAGACCGTGGTCTCTTCCTTTTGTTATGAAGCCGTTTTCGCCGCAAGCGGTGCTGCCGCCGGCTTGCCGAAGTAATAGCCTTGAAACAGTTCATAGCCTTGTGCTTTCAGCCATAGGAAATCTTCTTCGGTTTCGATGCCTTCTGCAAGCGGCGTTGAGCCGACTGCCTGGGCTTTTTCGAGGAAGCTTTGCGCCACTTTTTGCTTTGCTGCATCCTGTGACACACCATTGACGTATTGCATGTCGAGTTTCATGAAATGCGGCTTGAGTTCGCCGAGCACTTCGGCGGTGCTATAGCCTTCGCCCACGTCATCGAGTGCATATTGGAAGCCTCTCGATTTGTAATAGCCGAGGATATGTTTCAAATGCTCGAGGTCATCGACTTTCTCGGATTCGACAACTTCGAACACCAATTGGTTCGGGTCGACGCCTGTCTGATGAGCCAGGTCGATCGTTGAACGAAGGCAAAATTCCGGCGAGTAAATCGAAGTCGGGATGAAATTGATGAATGCTTTTTCGCCGGACAATTGGCCAGCCGCACGGACAGCGGTCATCCGGCAGACGCGGTCAAGTGCATACAAGCGGCCACGGCTTTTGGCGGCAGGGAAGATCGTGTTCGGATAAATGACTTTTCCGTCGGCGTCATGGAACCGTGCGAGCATTTCATAGGCGAAGACGTTGCGGTCTTGATCGACGATCGGCTGGAAATGGGAAACGATGCGTTCGTTTTGGATGACTTCATCGATCCATTCCATATCGAATACTTGGTGCATGTCGGTAATCGGCTGGTAGCTTTCCTGGTTGATGCGAAATTCAGCCAATTCGGTTTCCAGCAGGTCTTCACAAAAACTCAAAAATTCACGAGCGCCGAACTCGCCCATGCGCAGCCGGCTGTCTTTCAAAGAGACGTCCAAGCCTTGGCGTTCTAAATGATCTATGGCAATAGGAATGATGGAATGGTTTAATTCACCGCTCAGGCGAATATCAAAAGTCAGTGTCGAGACAGAACAATTATTGCAGTTCAAACATGCTCCCCCTTAAATTTGTGGTAATTAAAGTATATCGGATGTGACTTAATTCACAAGAAGTTTTTACAAAGAAGGCATTTTGGTTGAAAAAAGCAAAGTATCTACCAAAAAATGGTTAGCTTTCTGACCTGCTGAAAATGAAGTGAGTCGGAAGCTTTGCGTAGCTTCGTGTGAAAACGCTAAAATGGGAATATTAACTTTTCGGGAGGCGATAGGATGAATGAAGAAATAATGTTTCGGCAATGGAAAACCTGGCGCGGCATGATCATCAAACTGGTGGATAAGATGAGCGAAGAAGAAGCAGACCAAATGCCGACACCGTTCCGCAACTCGATCCGCTGGAATGCGGGGCATTTGGCAACCGGAATCGATAGTTTCGTCTCGAAATCACTCGGCACGGAGCCATTTTTGCCGCAACGCTATAAAGAATTATTTGCCAGCGGCACATCACCGCAAAACTGGGAAGGCGAAGTGCCGTCATTAGAAGAACTCAAGCAGGTGCTGCGCGACCAGCCCGACCAGATTGAGCGTGTGACTGCCGGCAAGCTCGACAGCAAATTGCTCGAGCCATTTCTTGGCATGGAGACGCTCGGGGAAGTCTTGGCGTTCATGATTTCGCATGATGCGCTTCATCTCGGAACGATGAGCGCTATCCGCAAAACGATTAAAATTCAATAAGCAGATCAAAGCCCCGCTTGAAATTACAGGCGGGGCTTTATTACAGGAGTATGTCATTGTCATTTCCATGGTCATATCGGCGTGCCTGCCCTTATACAAAGTGGTATACTGAAAGCAATTCATTGGAAAAGGTGGCAGACGGAATGTCTTCATTTACGGAGTTTTGCGGATATATCACAGCGAGCCCGCGTACGCTCGCTGAACAAGTAGTGGACCGGGTGCTTGCAAAAATCGACCAGGACATCCTGGCAGAGGAACGCTTGCGCGCGGTGGACATGTACGAGGAATTGCTTGGCTATCTTGGCGAGACCATTGGCAATGAAGCCGACCTCGAGGTGCCGGATGCACTCATCGAGTGGAGCAAGCAAAATGCCGAGATGCAAGTATCTTCCGGCGGCAAGATTTCAGAGATCGTCGTGCGTTATCCACCGACGCGCGTCGTCATGGCGGAATTGTTCACGGAACTGAGCGTCAAATCAGGGCTTAGCTTAGAAGAGAATGCGCTGGTCATCAAACGCATCAACACCTTGCTCGACGTCAGCCTGAACGAAACTTTCTTTGCGTTCGAACGGCTTCAGGAAAAATACGAAGCGGAAATGCAAAGCGAGATGATTGCGCTGTCGGCACCGATCGTTCCGGTCGCGGACGATGTCGTCGTCTTGCCGCTGATCGGCTATCTCGACAGCTACCGGGTCAACCACATTTTGACCAATGTCATCCCGCGCGTTGCGGAGATGAATGTGCATCACGTCATCACGGACTTCTCGGGCGTCTTGAAGATTGACGACCAGACCGCAGAAGCGATTCACCATATCGGCAGCACGCTCAGCTTGATGGGCATCCACGTCGTCGTGGCGGGGCTGCGTCCGGACTTGGTGCAGACCATCGTCCAGTCAGGCATTCAATTAACCTCTGCGGATGCCTACGCGACCGTCAAGCAAGCGCTGGAAAGCTTGGAGAAAATCGAATCGTAAGTAAAGCCGGACTCTATAGGGGGTCCGGTTTTTTTGTGGGGGTTAGTAAATAATTTCGTGAACCTGCCGATAATAAAAGAGACAGCTTAGCAGGTTGGATGTGTGTGAAAATGTACATATTTTCATTTGAGCATTCAAAAGGTATTGTGAGAAACGTAATAATAAGCTATCGTTTGGAATAAATAATTCATCTTGATTTCAAAGTAAAAACTTATAGCGGAGGCCCTTCATGAATGAAACCGAACAATTGGAACAGCGCATCCAGGAGTTGATGGCGTTATGGGATGCATCGAAAGAGCTCAATTCCCATCTTGAGCAGGATAAAGTATTCGATAACATTCTGCAGCAGATGATGCACGTCATCGGAGCGGGAGCTGGCACTTTGTGGATTGCGGATACAGATGGGCAGCACTTGCAGGCCGTGTCCGCATTCGGTGCGGCAGCTGAAGAGATTCTCGATGTGAAAGTGCCGAGAGGGCAAGGCGTCGTATGGAAAGTGCTCGAAAGCGGCCAGGCTGAACGCATTGAAGACGTCACGCGGCATGCCGATTGGAACGAACGGATTGACCAGGAGAGCGGCTTCATGACAAGTTCTCTCCTGACAGTGCCGTTGATTGTTAAAAGCCAATTGCTCGGCTCTTTGCAATTGCTTAATAAGCGGGACGGCGAATTTTTTACCGAACAAGACCTGCGCCTAGCAGAAGCGCTGGCGCATCAATCTGCGCTCGCGCTGCACAATAGCCAAATGTACGATGAGCTCAACCGCATGCTCATCAGCATGATCCGCACGCTCGCGACGCTGCTCGATGCGCGCGACCCTTACACGGCCGGGCATTCGGGGCGCGTCGCGAATTACGCCTTATGGATTGCGCAGAAAATCGGCATGGCGCCTTCCGAATGCGAAGAGCTGTATAAAGCGGCGCTATTGCACGATATCGGGAAAATCGGCATCCGCGATGACTTGCTCCAAAAACCGGGCCGCTTAACGAAAGAGGAATTCAGCGCCATCCAACAGCATACGGTAATCGGCGCGGGAATTCTCGCGAACATGGAGCCGCGGCATGCGATGGAGCGAGCGGTGGAAACGGCGAAATCCCACCATGAGCGCCTGAACGGCAGCGGCTATCCGGAAGGGCTCCAAGGTGATGCGATCCCGCTGTTCGCGCGCATTGTCGGCGTCGCGGATACCTTTGATGCGATGACCACTGTCCGGCCGTATAGCAAAGGGTTCACTCCACAAGAAAGCGCAGAAGAACTCTTGCGCTGCCGAGGTGAGTTGTTCGAAGCGGAATTGGTCGATGCGATGATCTCGATCTTAGAAGAATGCGATTACGATTTAAGCACGTATAAAACAGAGCGGAGATACCGGATATGAGCATGTTTGATTATTTACTGCTGGGCCACTTGGTCGGCGATTTTTTGTTGCAGACTTCGTGGATGGCGAAACACAAAGCGACCCAGTGGCTGCCGCTGCTGGCGCATGTGTCGGTGTACACGGCGGTCATCGCGTTGTTCGGTTTATTTGCAGGCGGCTTGTCGCTACCGGCGATTGCGCTCGTCTTCTTCAGCCATATCGCGCTTGACCGGCGGCGCTTTGTCCAGTTTTGGGTCAAGCGCATCCAAATGACCACAGGATCCGAAAGCAGATGGCTCACGATTGTCGCGGACCAGATTTTCCACCTATTGTTTCTGGCTTTGGCGATCGCATTGACATAGGAGTGAACGATGATGAAATTGAAACCGAAAGTCTACATACTGGAACAGGAATTTCCCATTGACCGTAAAATGGCGTGGCAGCTGCTCGCCGACAATAACCGGATGAATGATGCGATCAGCTTGTTCCCCGTAGCATTCGGACAGGCGAAAACGGAAACCAGCGGCGTGTTTTACCGGGAAGCGGCAGCGAAAGTGATGGGGCTTGTGCCGATGAAATGGCAGGAGTTTCCGTTCGAATGGCAGGAACAGGAGTATTACGCGGTCGAGCGAAGGTATTTATCGGGCCCGCTATTGTATTATAAATTGAAAGTAGAGTTGTCCGATGCAGCAACTGGAGGCATGCAAACGAAAGTCCGCTTAACGGCCGAATTTGCACCGCGAAATGTACTCGCTTATCCGGCTATCCAAACAACTGGGCTGCCGGCGGTCAAAAAAATTATGCTGTATATGGAGAACGCCCACCTGGATGCACAGTCATCCAAACTAGCGAAACCGGCCGTACCGAAAGTGAACCATGCCGAACTCGAACGGCTGTCGAATGATTTGCGCGCTTATCCAGTCGCAGAGGAATTTATTGCGCAGCTAAAAGCGCATCTCACTGAAAGCAGCGACCAAGACGCGGCGCAATTGGTGCCAAGTCAACTCGCGAAACGTTGGGAGATGGACAGTGAGCAAGTGTTGAGGGGCTTGTTGTACGCAACGAAAACCGGACTCTCGGACATGAGCTGGCACGTCATTTGCCCAAATTGCCGCGTGTCCAAAGATGACCACCGCAGCTTGTCCGACCTCGAGCAGCAATTCCATTGCGACTTGTGCGGCGTCTTGTACGATGTGAACTTCGACCAATCCGTCGAGCTGCAATTCGCGGTGCATCCGAACGTCCGCCAAGCCTATGCAGAAGTGTATTGCGTCGGCGGCCCGGTGATAACGCCGCATATTAAAGCACAGCGCATTCTGCATCCGGGAGATCATGCGGAATTTTTGCTAGCGGATCAGGCGTCAATGCGCTTGCGCGTGCTGCAAAAAAATGATCAAGTGCCAGTCGAGCAGAAGGGTTCGTTCCGTTATACGGAAGCGGGATGGATAGAGGAAGCTCGGGAAGCATCGAACATTTCCGTCATCAACGACAGCGAAAAAGACATTGTCGTCGCGCTGGAAAATGCCGACTGGAGCAAAGACACGGTGACGGCGGCGAAAGTGACCGCCATGCAGGAATTCCGCGATTTGTTTTCGTCGGAAGTGCTGGCGCCGGGGCAGAAAATCGCCATCGGCCAGGTAACGATCCTCTTCACGGATCTGAAGGGCTCGACTGCATTGTACGAAGAAGCGGGAGACGCCAATGCCTACGGACGCGTGCGCGGCCATTTCGATTTTTTGACCGAACACATTAAGCAAAATTCCGGCAGCGTCGTCAAGACGATCGGCGACGCGGTCATGGCGGTGTTCTCAAAACCTTCGGATGGCGTGAGGGCAGCGCTTGCGATACAACAAAAACTGGATGCCTTTAACGAACAGACAAATGATACACTGCTACTAAGGCTCGGTCTGTTCAGCGGACCGGCGATTGCCGTCAATTCGAACGACCGGCTCGATTATTTCGGCCGCACCGTCAATTTGGCGGCGCGTGTGCAAGGCCAGGGCGACGCAGGCGAAGTGATCCTGAGCCAAGAGTTGCTCGAACAGCCGGATGTTGCGGCACTAGTCGATACACAAGGCTTATTGGTCGAGCCGTTTATCGCTGAACTGAAAGGCGTTACAGGCGAGCAAGCTTTGGTGCGTTTGCGCATGCAAGAAATGGTTCATAAAGAAGTAGTCTAAATCAGGTTCATACAGAAAGGAAGTCAGCTATGAAAATCCATACCGAACAATTTGGCGAGCTCGAACTCGAAGCCAATCGTTTGCTCACATTCGAGCGCGGCATCCCAGGATTTGAAGAGGAGACGAAATTTGTCTTACTTCCGGCAGACCCTGCTGGCGACTCGCCGTTCTTTTTCCTTCAGTCCACAGAACACGCGGCGATCAGCTTCTTTATGGCGGACCCGTTCGTCTTTTTGCCGGATTATGAAGTAAAGCTCGATGACGCGTTAACCGGGCAATTGAAACTGGAAGATCCGGCCGATGCGATCGTTTTGGTGACCGTCACGCCGAACAAACAAATTGGTGACGCGACGGCGAACTTGAAAGCGCCGGTCGTCATCAATAATAAACAACAGCTCGGCAAGCAAATCGTCCTGAACAACCCGAACTACCAAGTGAAACATCCGCTGTTCCAACAAGCGGCAAGGCAGGTGTAAGGAATGCTCGTACTCGGACGCAAAGTCGGTGAATCGATCGTCATCGACGATAATATCGAAATCACGGTTACTTCCATCGAAGGCGACCTCATCAAACTGGGGATTTCCGCACCGAAGGAAATTCCGATCCACCGGAAAGAGATTTATTTAGAAATTCAGGAAGAGAACAAGAATGCAGTTTCGAATGTTATTGATATTAGTGATTTTTTGAAAATGAAAAAATAAAACCTAGAGTAAGCTCGAAACTGAGCTTGCTTTAGGTTTTTTACTTGCTTCCTAAAATTCACATACTAAAGTAAATCGATTTCAAAAAGTTTTTAGAAATTTTTAGAAAAAAGCTAAACATTTTAAAACGCTTACCGATAAATAGAGTGTAAGGCAGTCCAAACGGATTTGGGCGCTTGCAAAAAAACAAAAAACATTACACGGAGGTAATACACAATGATTATCAATCACAACATCGCAGCACTTAACACGCACCGCCAAATGGGCACAGCTCAAAGCGCACAAATGGACAGCATGGAGAAATTGTCTTCAGGACTTCGCATCAACAGCGCGAAAGATGATGCAGCTGGACTTACAATTTCTGAGAAAATGCGTGGGCAGATTCGCGGACTAGAGCAGGCTTCAACAAACGCACAAGACGGTATCTCGTTGATTCAAACTGCAGAAGGTACCTTGAATGAAACTCAAGATATTCTTCAGCGTATGCGTGAACTAGCAGTTCAATCTGCCAACGATACAAACACAGATACAGATCGTAGCGAAATCCAAAAAGAAGTAACGGAATTGGCTTCTGAGATCACAAGAATTGGTAACGATACTGCATTCAACACGAAAGATTTGCTAAATGGAGATTTTAAAGCAACTTTCCAAATTGGTGCAAACTCTGGTCAAAACCTTTCTATCTCAATCGGTGATATGCGTTCTGAAGCTTTGCAAGTAGGTACTAACTATACTGCAAGTGCAGATGGAAGCACTATCACTTACAATGGTGTTGGCGGAGCTGAAGCAACTGCTACTTGGCGATCAGGAGAAGCCCAAGAAGCTATAGCATATATAGCAGCGGGTACTTCTGGGAACTCAGTAATAAACGATGCAGATGGAGTTGAATTAGGAGCATATCAGGATGCTGACACAGGTGCTGGAACACCGGCAGGTTACTACAATGGTGGGGAATTGGTATTAGAAAGTGCTGAACTTGCTGCAGATGCTACAGGAACAATCGCAGCGAAAGAAGCAACAGTAGCGGGTTACTATAATGGTGCTAATCTAGTAGCCTCAGCAGAAGCTGAATTTGCAGATGGAGCTAAAGGTGTAGCTGGAATTAACGTTTCTACTCAGGAAGCTGCCAATACTGCAATTACAACAATTAATGATGCAATTGAATCAGTGTCTTCTGAACGCTCAAAACTTGGTGCAAGCCAAAATCGTTTGGAGCACACAATCAACAACTTGAACACATCTTCTGAAAACCTAACAGCTGCGGAATCACGTATCCGTGACGTTGACATGGCGAAAGAAATGATGGAACAAACAAAGAACTCAATTCTTGCACAAGCGTCACAAGCAATGCTGGCTCAATCCAATCAAATGACTCAATCAGTATTACAGCTGTTGAGATAATTGATTTTAGGGCGTCTAACCGGGTAACGGGTTAGAGTATAACTGGGTGAATTGCTGGAACTTCCTAAAGCCCCATCAACCACAACGTAACTGGAAACGGTCGGCGTAACGGTCTGAAAATGACGGGGATGCACCAATGGATAATCAGCAGCCAAGCTCCTGTGAGGAAACTCTGGGGAAGGTTCAACGACTAGGATAGACCGTCTAAGGCGAAGGCTATGGCGATGAAATCCGTAGGGCGGCAAGCGCCGTTCGAAGTGCCCAGCCCCTCGAAAATGAGGGTGAAGATATAGTCTATTCTATGATCGAAAGACATAGCGGCAAAGCAAGCCAACCAAGCACCACAGCAAGTTCTTCAATTGCTGCGTTAATTTTAAACACCAAAAGGAGCCTGATTCTAGGCTCCTTTTTTTATAAGTAAGTTCACAAGGGGGAGTTCATATGGATATCGCCGCTTTATCGATGTCGCTCAGCCAGATGAATGTCCGGCAAGAAGCGAGCGTACTCGTAACGAAAAAAGCGATGGATCAGGCAGAAACGAATAGCGCGAGTGTTGTTAAGATGCTTGAACAATCGGTGCAGCCGCATATTGGCGGATCGGTCGATTTGAAGGGCTGAGCTAGCTAAATAAATATCTTTGAAATAGAAGCTTCTATCTTGAAGCTTCTTTTCTACACAAAAGACAGTAAAAAGTCACAGCTTTTATTCCAAATAAAACTACTCTATATCCAGCCTACCCCCAATCCGCCTATTCTATTATCTTGCATCTTCTTGTAAACTAAACGAATAAATGGAAACGGAAGGTGTGGAAGAGTATGATGGGGCCGATCAATTCAAATTGGCTGTTTCAGTCGGCGATGAGTTCGCTTCAGCAGTCGTCAGCAACAAATGGAAGCGGAGCGGCGAATAGCCAAATGCCCGGGATGGCAGGGCCGGGGTCGTTTATGATGTTGTTGATGGCGGCGATGCTGGAGAATGTCCAGCAAATGCAGTCACAGCAAATGCCAACGCAACAAGCGCCCGCCGCAAACAACTTGTCGTTTATGGCACCGGCAAGTTCATCGTACAATCCGGCTGTCGCGAATCTGACGATGCAGCATAAAGACGTGGCGACGAGCGCTGCAGATCAAAGCGATTTGAAATTCCGGCCAGTCCAGTTTTTGAAATTGGATGGACAGCTCGCCGGGAAATTGAGCGGCACCGCTGTGCATTTCATCGAAGCCGGCAAGAAATACGATATCGACCCGAATCTTTTGTCTGCGATTGCGGTGCATGAAACCGGAAACGGCTCGTCGCGTGCGGCGAATGAGAAAAACAATATCGCCGGCATGATGGGCAAAAATGGCCTCCGCAGCTACGAGACGGTGGCGGACAGCATTTACGACATGGCGCGTAATTTGCGCCAGAACTACTTGAACCAAGGCAAGGAAAGCATCGCGCAAATCGGCGCGAAGTATGCTCCGGTTGGTGCGGCGAACGATCCGACCGGCCTCAACAACCACTGGACGCAAGGCGTCAGCAAATTTTATACGCAACTCACATAAGATAAGGCAGGCTCTTTATGGGCTTGTCTTATTTTTTTGATTCTGTACTAAAAAAATCCAAGATCCTGCCGATAATAAAGATAGAGAGCTTTTTAGGTCGATTTGAGAAGACGGGGGAGTGTCGTCATGGAAGTCACTAATCAATCAATGCCACATCTTCAAGAGGTCAGCAAAATAGATCCGATCGTAGCAAAACAAACGGGAATTCCTGAAAAAAATCAATTCCAAGAACCATCTCAACCTATCACGAAAGAAATGGTGACGGATAAAGTCGCCGTCATGAACGAATTTTTAGTACCAACTGAAACCAATATTAAATTCCAGCTGCACGAGCAATTGGAAGTGTATTACGTGCAAGTGATCGATACAAAAACCGATGAAGTACTGCGGGAAATCCCGAATCGGAAGTTTTTGGACATGTACGCATCTATGTCTGAAATCGCCGGCATGATGATTGACGAAAAACGATAAGACAGGAGTGAACGAGCTATGAGCGCAATGAGGATCGGCGGATTAGCTTCCGGGATGGACACCGACTCCATCGTGAAACAAATGATGCAAATACAGAAAATGCCTTTAGATAAACTGATGCAGCAAAAAGTCTGGACCGAGTGGCAACAAGAAGCGACACGCGAACAGAATCTCGCGTTCTCAAGTCTGCGGACGAGCGCCAGCAACCTGCGACTTCAATCGAGCTTCAATTCCTATAGCGCAGAAATGACAGGGTCCGGCAGTGCGAAAGTGACAGCGACGGCTACAGCGATGAATGGAGACTACGAGGTGAAAGTCAATTCGCTTGCGACACCGGCAAAGATGACTTCCGAAGCACAGATCCAGAAAACAGCTGGTGGCGCAGCAAAATCTACTGACGCAATTGGTGTTGAAGGAAGAATCGTCATAGATGTTAGTGGTGGAACAGATATTAATATGGATATTAAAGCAGACATGACCTTTAAAGCTGTTGCGGAATTGTTACAGGAGAAGACAGCAGGTAGTGTGCCTGCTCTTCGTGTCAACTTCGATGATACAACTTCACGCTTTTTCATTTCTTCCAAAGAACTCGGCTCAGCGCAGAATTTCACGCTTTCGTTCAAGAATGCGGACGGCACGGCTGACAATACAGACCTCGGGCGCCAAATCACTGGCACCGCCCAAGCGTCGATGTCATCTACAGCCGCAACGGACGGTTCTATCACAATTGACGGCATCACAGTCAATGGACTGACAAGCAATAAGGCGACTGTTAACGGATTGACGGTTCAATTGCTTTCGGTCGATGCAGTAGCAACAGATACAACTCCAGGCACTTCAACAAAAGTCCGTGTGCAGTCAGATCCAGAAAAACCGGTACAGATGCTCAAGGATTTTGTAGAAGCGTACAACAAGACGATCGAAGACTTGCAAAAGCAGATCGTTGAAAAACGCTATCCGGATTTCCAGCCGCTCTCGGACGAACAGAAAAAAGACATGAGCGATAATGAAATTGAATTGTGGGAAGAAAAAGCGCGCAGCGGCTTGTTGCGCAATGACCCAATTATGAAATCAGCGCTGCAGGATTTGCGCCGTGAATTCATGGATAAAGTCGGTGGTATCGGGGATGGCAGCATTAATTTATTGTCACAGATCGGCATTAATACAGGTGACTATCGTGAAGGCGGCAAGCTGTTTATCGATGAAGATAAATTGAGGACCGTTCTTTCAGAAAAACCGGATGAAGTGATGAACCTGTTCACTGTCCGCAGTGAAGCGGGCGACGGCATCGGTGCGCGGGTCTATGACAAGCTCAACGACATCGTTAAAAACCTGAGCACACAGGCGGGAAGCCTAGGGAGTCCGGTCGACAACAGCACGATGTCCAAAAAACTGCGCCGCATGGAAACGGAAATCACGCGCTGGCAGGACCGCTTGACGAGCATCGAAGACCGTTACTGGAGCCAGTTCACGGCGATGGAAAAAGCGCTCAGCAAAATGAATTCACAAAGCGCTTGGATGCAGCAGAATATGTTCGGAGGCATGTAATGGAAAAAAGAATCGATGGGCTCACCGAATTTCTGACGCAGACGCTAGCGATTTATGAACAAGCACAATTAATTGATTCAGATATGGATAAAAATGAACTGGTACCACTCGAACGGCTTCAAGAGTTGTTCGACAGCCGGCAAGAAACAATCGAAGCGCTCGCTGAACAAGTAACGAGCGAATGGGCGGCGGACGAACAAGCGATCATCGCCAAGATCCAGCAGACAGAAATCCAGCTGCAGCCACTCATGCAGACGGTGCACGAACAGTTTGCCGCACAGATGGCCCGGCTCGGCCAAGCGCGGAAAGTCTCCGGGCAATATGCCGGCGCTTACCGCCAACCGACGAGCGGCGGCTCATTTATCGACCAACGCAAGTAAGAGAGGGGCACTATAATGGCAACGATCAATCCATACCAGACCTACCAGCAAAATTCCGTCATGACCGCATCATCTGAAGAATTGACCTTGATGCTCTATAACGGTTGCTTGAAGTTCATCAAACTCGCAAAAAAAGCGATGCTCGATAAACAGTTTGAAGAAAAGAACAAAAACCTGCTGAAAGCGCAAGCTATCATCCAGGAACTGCGCAGCACCTTGAACCCGGACATCGCGCTGTCGAAAGAACTCGAACAGCTGTATGAATACCAAAACAACTCGCTCATGGAAGCGAATATGAAAAACGACGCAGCAGCACTCGACGCTGTACTCGCAGACTTAACAGAACTGCGCAACACCTGGAAGCAAGCCATGGCATTAGCAAAACAATAAGGGATATGTTGGGTTGAAGTATTGAGATGTGGAGGTAGACATCTTTTGATTTACCGTCAATAGATGTAGAACATAATGGATTTTCGGCGCTGAAAAGAGCGAAAGGCGGCTAAGGGCAAAACTGTGCTCCCGCATCGCTGCGCTACTGCGTCGCAAACGAATCGTGTCAAGCACGATTCGTTTCCTGCGGGAATAGCGCGAGCCGAAGACCCTGGACTGAGCGGAGCGAGGGAAGCGGCTGAGGCCGTGCCCTGGCAGCTGGCAACGCGACGTCCTGTCGCGCCAGCTGCATGACCCACATCCTGTGGGCCCGAAAGCGTCCGCCTGTAGCGACTTCATTCCCCATATATTTCCCCAAATTATTCAATTCAACAAATATCCAAAGTGAAATGAGGTATGGACGTGGATAAGACATCTTGGTTAGGCATCATCTTGGGCGTACTTGTGCTCGTCGGCGGTATGGCCTTGAAAGGGTCCAGCCCGGCCGCACTATATAACCCAGCCGCATTGGTCATCATTTTCATGGGCACCGCTGCCTGTATCTTGATCGCCTTTCCGATGGACGAAGTAAAGCGCATCCCGGGGCTGTTCAAAGTGTTGTTCGGTGAACAGAAAACATTGTCGATCAAAGAACTGATCCCGATGTTCACCGGCTGGGCAATGGTCGCAAGAAAAGAAGGCTTGCTCGCCTTGGAAGAGCGTGCAGAAGAAGTGGAAGACCCATTTTTGCAGCGCGGCTTGAAAATGGTCGTCGATGGCCAATCGCTCGAGCACATCCGTGACTTAATGGAAGAAGACATCGCGGCAATGGAAGACCGCCATGAACTCGGAGCGAAAATATTCACCCAAGCCGGTACATACGCGCCGACGCTCGGCGTGCTTGGAGCGGTTATCGGGCTCGTCGCAGCACTCGGTCATTTGGACGATGTGGCATTGCTCGGAAAATCGATTTCCGCGGCATTTATTGCAACGCTGTTCGGGATTTTCACAGGGTACGTCCTGTGGCACCCATTCGCCAATAAATTAAAGCGTAAATCCGAAAAGGAAGCGCGCGTGAAACAAATCATGCTTGAAGGCTTGCTTGCCGTACAAGAAGGCTTGCCTGCACGAACTGTAGAAGAAAAACTTTTGACGTATCTGCCGGCCAAAGACCGTGTGTTAGAAGACGAACAACAGAGTGGTGTTGAAGTTGAAGCGTAAAAAAAAGCACGAGGAACATGTCGACGAATCCTGGCTCATTCCGTATGCCGATATCTTGACGCTGCTCTTGGCACTATTTATCGTGCTGTTTGCGGCAAGCGAAGTCGATGCGAAGAAATTCAAGGCCATTTCCGAATCGTTCAATGTGGAATTGCAAGGAGGCACCGGCCTGCTTGACCA
Organism: Planococcus rifietoensis; assembly: GCF_001465795.2. Taxonomy (NCBI): domain Bacteria; kingdom Bacillati; phylum Bacillota; class Bacilli; order Caryophanales; family Caryophanaceae; genus Planococcus; species Planococcus rifietoensis. Next base: position 3,398,481 of record NZ_CP013659.2, read on the forward strand.
GTCAGCGCCTGTAGAATTGGACACCGACACTTCGCCGTTTGCGATCATTCCAGAAGAAGGCATGACCGAAGAAATGATGGAAGAAGTGGAAGCCGTGCGCGACCTACAGGAACTGAGGGAATTCCAGGAGAAGATCGAATCATATATTGATGAAAAGGGCTTATCGCCGAAACTTCAAACGGAATTGACCGATAAAGGGCTCATGCTGACGATTAATGAAGGGGTCTTGTATCAATCCGGAAGCGCGAATATTGATGAGCAAGCGCGTACCATCGCGAGTGAATTATCGGAGCTGCTCGTCAGCGACCCGCCGCGGATGATCTACATTGAAGGCCATACAGATAACGTGCCGGCAGTTGGCGGCGAGTTTGATTCGAATTGGGAACTCAGTTCAGCGCGTGCCATCAATTTCATGAAGATTTTGCTGGAAAACGGCGACTTGGACCCAAGAAAATTCAGCGCGACCGGCTATAGCGAATATCAGCCGATTGCCGAGAACGATACAAAAGAGGGGCGTGCGCAAAATCGCCGCGTCGAAGTGCTGATTTCTCCCTATAAGGATGAGCCGGAAACCGAAGAGTAAGAGGTGGATGATGAAAAAAGTATTGTTAGTTTTATTGATTGCGGCGCTTTTGGGCGCTGGAGGAGCGGTCTATTTTCTCCTAACGCAAAAAGATGTGGACGCAGATGCACCGCTGACAGCTGATGAAATGGTCGAGCTGAGCATCGACACGGAAGAAATCACAACAAATCTCGCCACGCCGGCATCTTATGCGGTGGTGCAGTTTAATATTTTATCAGCAGATAAAAAAATAAAAGAAGAAATGGAAACACGCCACGCGGAAGTCCGTGCAGCGGCAATTGCGACTGTGGCCGGCATGGAAAAAGAACAGCTGGTCGGCACAGAAGGCATCACCTTGCTGCAGGACGAAATGACAGCACAGCTCGAAAACCTGGTCGGCAAAGGAAAAGTCGAACGGGTACTGGTCACGCAGTTCAAAGTGCAATAATGTTTTTTAAAAAAAGGCTAAACATTTTTCAAGAATGGCCGATATTAGTAGTATAGATAGTAAATCGAATAGTCCCGGACAACATAGAACTGATTGCGATAAGAAACTAGGTGATCCATTTGACAACCCCGAAACTGGACAATTGCCCCAGCTGCGGAGCGCTCTTTCTGCGTGATCAAATCGCTTGCTGCTTGAAATGCCATCAGGAGAATGAAACGGCATTCAAAAAAGTCTATATGTTTTTGCAAGAGCACGAACACCGAAACGCGTCTCTCGAAGATGTCCACTTATTCACGGGCGTCTCTGTCCATAAGATTTCCGAGTTTCTGCGGGAAGGACGGATTTTGACAGGCGATTATCCGAATCTTGGGTATCCGTGCTCCCATTGCAAAGAAATCATCCATCGGCACATGCTCTGTGAAGACTGCCGGTTGGATTTCTTGAGAAGCGCCAACGAGATTCTGGCTGAAGATGGCGATTGGACGAACAGCAACCAAGCGCACTGGAGACTGAAGAACTAAAACTAAGAGGTGGTGAAGGAATGAATATTGATAAAACGAATAGTTCTTCCTTTATACAATCTTATCAAAAGCAAATGCAGGTGACGCCGGCTCAAAAGGCGCGCCCGCTTCAACAGGAAGACCATCTGCAAATTTCAAGTGAGGCGAAGGCGATGTTCGAGAAGAATACGGAAGCGGATATCGCCCGTCAGGAAAAAATACAGCTGCTAAAAGCACAGGTGGCTTCCGGGGAATACAAGGTGGACCAAGACAAGGTAGCTGAGAAAATCCATCAGTACTGGTTTGACAAATGACAGTTGAGCGATGGAAAGAGAGGGAACTCCGGTGTTGAAAATGATGACCGCAACACTTGATGAGCTGATTACCATACAGCATCAGTTGATCCGCTACGCCGAGCGCAAGCAAACGGTGTTGATCGAGCATAAAGTCGATGAGCTGACAGAACTCGTCAAAGAAGAGACACGGCTCATTCGCAGGCTCGGACAACTCGAAGATGAGCGAGAACGCCTGGTGATTGAAGTGCTCGAAGAACATCCAGGGCTCAGCTTCAGCCAGTTCACGGACCAATTGCCCGACGAAACGGCAAAACTTGCGCTGCAGGAACAATTAACGACCTTAAAGCAATTGCTCGTGGAACTGCAAGCGAAAAACCGCCAGAACGAAAAGCTGGTACAGGACTCCGTAGATTTCATTTCAGGCATGATCGGGCACATCACGACACCTGCGAAGCAGCCGTATAATTACCAGCCTCAATCCAGCACTAAGCATACACAGTCAACCAATCGGGGCTTTTTCGATACAAAAGCGTAAAGTCCCGCGAAGAAAGCAGGGGATCACGTGTCAACTTTTCACACTTTGGAAACCGGCAACCGCGGCTTGTCTGCAAGCCAGGCAAGCCTCTCCACGACGGGCCAGAATATCGCGAATGCCAATACGAAGGGCTATTCGCGCCAACAAGTGAATACGAGTTCTTCTGCTTCTCTTGAAGTTTGGACCAATCAAGGATCGGGACAGCTTGGAACCGGGGTTTCCATCGATTCGGTGATGCGTGTGCGTGACCGCTTTCTTGACCAGCAATACCGGGGGCATACAGCAGAATTTGCGGAGTGGCAAACGAAAAGCGAAGCACTTGGCAACGTCGAAACGATTCTCGGAGAGCCGGGAGATAATGGCCTTAATGCATCGATGGGCCGCTTGTGGAGCGCTTGGCAAGACTTGGCAAGCGACCCGTCGAACTCAGCGGTTCAAGCAGTCGTGAAAGAGCGGGCGCAAGCATTTGCGGACGTAGCGAAAACAATTGACCGGTCGATGGGGGATTTGACCGCGGAGTTGAAAGAGCGTACAACGGCTGCAGAGAAAGAAGCCCAGACCTTAATCTCGCGCATTGAAGAATTGAACAAAAACATTATGCGTACAGGCCCGCAGGCAAACAATTTACGTGACGAGCGGGACGCGGCTGTCGATGAACTGTCGCAGTTGATGGACATCAAAGTCACAGAAAAAACAGATGGCAGCTATGCGATTGCATTGGCGTCGAACAATCAGCCGGTGAAAGCCGGTGAACCACTCGACCCTGAGACAGCCGGCGGCAAGCTGGGCGGACTCGCGGAAGCCGCAGCTACAGTCACGAGCTACCGAGAAAACATTAAGGCCGCGGTGACAGAATTCGCTGAAGCGAACGGCAATGTTTTTGAAAATACGGCACCAGGTGAATTGAGCTTGGCAAAAGATGCCAAGCTCGAACTGCCAAAAGGTCTTGATGAAGACGTGAAAAAAGTACAAGCCGATTTTCGTTCACTAGTGAGCGGCTTAGGTGCAGAAGCACAGAGTGCTGGCTATGCGGTTTCGACGCAGCAGCAATTGATGGTGTCGACAGAAAATCGCCGCCAGTCAGTTGCGGGTGTTTCACTGGATGAGGAAATGTCGAATTTGGTGAAATTCCAGCATGCCTACAATGCTGCAGCCCGATTGGTGTCAACTACCGATGAAATGCTTGATACAATCATAAACCGAATGGCTGCACGTTAAAGCTGATAAACGGAGGACAATCCAATGAGAGTAACCCAACAAATGATGCATCAAAATTCCGTCAACCATATGCAGCAAAATCTCGGGCGCTTTGAGAAAACCAATTTGCAGGCATCCAGCGGCAAATTGCTTCACAAACCGTCTGACGATCCGCAAGCGGTGGCGAAATCGATGAGCTTAAAAAGCGTCATGTCGGCGAACGATCAATTCGAACGAAATATCGGAGATGCCAATTTGTGGCTGGATGAAAACGATCGTTCCATCCAAGCTATGGTTGATGTCACCCAACGCATCCGCGAGCTCGGTGTTCAAGGCGGGAGCGGGACATTGTCTCCGGAAGATCGCGAATTGATTTTCAAGGAAGTCGGCGTGCTAAATGAGCAATTACGCCAATTTGCCAATTCGGAAGTTGATGGAAGGTATTTGTTCGGAGGAGGCGACGGCACGGTAAAGCCGTTTGCGGATGCTGTTTCTTTTGAAGCAGCACCAGCGAACGGGCCACTGAAAACGGCGAAAATCGGCCCGGGGATGCAAATTGAAATCGGCATTTTGCCTCAAACGCTCGTCGGCAATGCAGAAGATCCGAGCAATTTGTTCCGGGTGGTCGGCCAACTTGCTGACAGCATACAAGCTGGCGGGGAAGTCGGACTCGATGGCATTGACGAAGCGATGGAGCGTCTCCTCACAGCAGCTGCTGAAAACGGGGCACGCCAAAATCGCATTGAATCGACCGAAAGCCGTCTGTTGGACGCCAAACTTTCTCTTGGAACTGCGTTATCTTCTATAGAAGATGTAGATTATGCTGAAATACTAATAAAATTAAAAAGTGAAGAAAGCATTTACCAAGCGAGTCTGTCATCATCTGCCAAGATTATGCAGACAAACTTGATGGATTTTCTTCGATAAACGGCGGATGCATGCAGGCATCGGCTGTTTTATTTTATAGGAAGAGCCATATAATCTTAGAATTCGATGAAGATCAGGTAGAGAATATGTTTATCCATTAAGTGGCTAGTACTCAAACTTTTGCATAAAAAACCCGCAATTCCAGATAATTCCTGGAATTGCGGGTTTTTTTATTATTATAGTAATCAAACATGAAGTGGAGGATATTAGGATTTCATTGTATTGACCAAGCCCATCATATCATCTGCGAATGAAATGGCGCGCCCTTGTGATTGAAAGAGGCGCTGCGTGGCGATCAGTTCGGTCATTTCACTCGCCATGTCGACGTTTGAAGTTTCCAGCACCGCTTGGGAAATAGGGGAACCCCCCAGCTCCAAGGCGCCGGCGGCAATTTGTTCAGCTTCAGTGCCTGGCAAGCGGTAGCGGTTATCGCCTGTTTTTTCCAGAAGGGCGGTCCGGTTAATTTGAGCAGTTCCGAATTGGAACGTTTCAGCTGCTTGGCCGGCATAAGTTGCGGTCACGGTGCCGTTTGATCCGATGCTCAATTCTTCGTATCCCGCTGCAAGCGTGATCGGTGTGCCGTCAGCACCCAAGACCGAATCGCCGGAAGCGGTGACAAGCGCCAAACGGTCGCTGCCCGCAATTGGCTCGGTTTGGAATGATCCATTTCTAGTGTAAGAAATGCCATCTTCGTTCGAGACGCGGAAATAGCTGTTCGGCGAATCAATCGCAAAGTCCAGTTCGCGACCTGTTTCCTGCATCTGCCCAAGCGAATGGCGGGTGATGCCATCAGACAATAACATCCCACCGCCGATGCGCAGCCCGTCCGGTGTGCTTCTTCCAATTTCGTTGGCAGGACCGGCTTGCTTATTCACGCTGTGAAGCAAGGCGTCCGCAAAATTGGCTTCTTGTTTTTTATAGCCTGTCGTATTGACGTTGGCGACATTATTGGCGATCATATCAATTTTTTTCTGAAGTTCGCGCATTGAGCTGCTTGCCGCATTCATTTGGATGTTCATATGATTGGCTCCTTATCAGACCCGGCCGATTTCATTAACCGCTTTTTCCATGCTGCGGTCATAGGCCTGGATCACTTTTTGGTTGGATTCGAATCCGCGGTAAGCGGTCATCATGTCGGTCATCGTGCGGGTCAAATCGACATTCGATTGTTCGACAAAACCTTGCTTGACGAATCGTTCGGCATCTTCAGCAAGTGCCGGTGCATCCGCATCGTCTCCTGCCCAGGCAAGCAAATTGTGCCCTTGCTTGATCAATTGTTCCGGCTCGTCCGCAGCGCCAATCCAGATACTTCCGGCATCTACGCCATCCGAACGCGTGAGTTCGCCGTTCGTTTGGACAGAAAATCCGCCATCGCCGACTTGAATCGGCTGGAGGTTGTCGCCGAGCACCCGCTGGCCGAAGCTGGTCGCAAGGAATCCTTCCGCATCGACCGTGAATTGCCCGTTACGCGTATAGCGGATGTCGCCTTGTTCTGTTTCAACCGCAAACAATAACGTGCCGCGTTCCCCGGTTTCGGCATCTAGCGGCAAATTATCGTTGACTAAGGCGAAATCGGTCGCATTCCCCGTTTCGCGTATCGGCCCTTGCAGGAATGAAGGAATCGCTTCTTGAACGTAAACGCCAGTGGAAAGTCGGCCAATCGGCGCAGGCTGATTGGCATTTTGCGCTTTGATCAATTGCTGTGGAAACGAGCGAATAGCCGCTTCATCTGTCTTGAATCCCGGGGTATTGGAATTTGATAGATTATTTGTCAATATTTGTTGATTCCTATTTTGAGACATCATTCCTGAGGTAGCTGTGTATAATCCTCGAAACATATTACCTAGTCACCTTCCTCTTAATAGTCTTTTGGACTATGTATTCTTTGTGGTGTCTTCATTTTAACAGAAAACCGTAGATTAAATGGAAAAAATAGTAGAATTTTTTTATAAAATAAAATAGCCAAAATAAAAAAAGCATGATACTATACCGAGGTAGTAACGACTCAAAATGATTCTAAAAGACGAGTTTAAAGAAAAATATACCCATATCATGACGAAAATAGCAAACTTATACGAAAGTTAAGGACGCAAAGCCACGGGTCTAACTGTCTAAGACACAGGATCGCCGGGTTACCGAAAGATGGTAGATTTGACTCAAATCCGCCTTTTTCAAAGTGGGTTTTTTATTTGGGCAAATTTGGGGACGAGGGGAGAAAAAAGATGAACATCTTTCCATCAAGCATTCAAAAAATGGAGCAGGCATTGTCGACTTCGACATTGAAACAGCGTGTTCATGCAGGCAATATCGCCAATGTCGATACAGCAAATTACAAAAGTAAGCAAGTGAATTTTCAACAGGCGATGGAACAGGCAAGCGCCTCGCAGATGAAGAGCTACCGCACCGATGCACGCCACCTGGAATTCCAAAGTGGGGCGGGGGCAACGCCAGTAACGGTCAACCACAACACGAAAATGACACCGAACGGCAATAATGTCGATATGGATGTTGAAATGGCAGAACTGGCGAAAAACCAGTTATGGTATAACGCCGTGACAGAGCGCGTCAACGGCAAGTTTTCCAGCTTGAGTTCAGTCATCAATGGAGGGAGATAACGCTTATGTCTTTATTTAATGGTCTGAATATTAGCGCATCTGGTCTAACCGCCAACCGTTTGCGAATGGATGTTGTGTCTTCGAATATCGCCAACGCCAATACGAACCGTGCAGAGTTGGTCAACGGGGAATGGGTACCTTACCGCCGCAAGACTGTGGAATTATCGACCGCCGGCGCTTCGCCATTCGCTAAGCAATTAACGGCCGCCATGGAAAATAAAGGAGCCGGGGCAGGCGTAAAAGCAAGTGCCATCCGTGAAGACGCTACACCGTTTCCGGTCACTTACGATCCGGAACATCCGGACGCAGATGCTGAAGGATATGTGCGCACGTCGAATGTGGACCCGATCAAGGAAATGGTCGATTTGATGTCGGCGACGCGTTCCTATGAAGCGAATGTCACTGCGATGAATGCCTCGAAAAGCATGTTTATGAAAGCATTGGAAATCGGAAAATAACGAAGTTTAGTTTAGGAGGGGCAGCATGGAGAAAATTGCACAGTTGCAAACACCGTTTCTGCAAAATCAATTCCTGGAAAAAATGCAGCCGGAGCCGCAAGCGACAGGGTTCGGCGATGTCTTCAAGAATGCATTGAAAGAAGTCAGCGCGGCGCAAAATGTATCCGATAAAAAGACGGATCAATTGTTGACGGGCGAAGTGAAAGACGTCCATGAAGTGATGATCGCTTCGCAAAAAGCGAGCCTATCGCTTCAAATGACAATGCAAGTGCGCAATAAAGTGGTGGAAGCGTACCAAGAAGTGATGAGAATGCAAGTATGAAAGAAATTAAGGTGTGCGTTCAATGAAAGAGAAGTTCGAAACCTATAAAACCAAAACAAAAGACTCCTGGGGCAGTTTATCGAAAGCGACCAAATGGCTGATGGCCGCGTCCTTTTTCATCACATTACTTGCCCTAGGGCTTTTTGTTTTCTTCAATAGCCAAACGAATATGTCGCCTTTGTACTCCAATTTGGATCCTGCGGAAGCAGGCGAAATCAAGGCAGCGATCGAAACCCAAGGAATTCCAGTCGAAGTGTCGACGGACGGCTCGACCATCTCCGTCCCGGACGAGCAAGTCGCCAGCTTGAAAGTGAGCCTAGCGGCAGAGGGCTTGCCGAAAAACGGCAATGTCACGTACGGCATATTCAGTGAAAACATGGGGCTTGGGATGACCGACCGCCATTTTGATGTCGTGGAACGTGACGCGATGCAAAACGAACTTGCGTATTTGGTGAAACAAATCGCTGGCGTGACTGATGCCAACGTCATGATTACCTTGCCGAAAGAAAATGTCTGGCTGACCGATGAAGAACAAGTGTCGACCGCATCGATCGTCATCCAAGGCGACGGCACTTTGAATTTGGACCAAAAACAAATCAACGGTTTATACCATTTGGTCAGCAAGTCGGTGCCGAATTTACCGATGGAACAAATCGTCATTATGGATCAGAACGGACAAGTATTTGAATTGCAAGATACAGGCGCTCCGGACACCAATTTGACGGTCTATCAGCAAAACCGAGAAATCCAGCAAGGCATCGAACAAGATATTCAACGTGAATTGCAGCAGATGCTCGGGCTATTGCTCGGGCAGGACAAAGTCGTTGTTTCCGTTATGGCAAACATCGATTTCACGAAAGAAAAACGCGAAGAGCAATTGGTGGAGCCGGTTGATCTCGAAACGGGCGAAGGCATCGACATCAGCGTCGAGCGGATCGTCGAAACTTATGCAAGTGAAGGGGCGGCGCTGGCAGATGATGCCGGAACCGGGGAAACGGATATTGCCAATTACCCCGCAGCAGACGGCACCGGAACGAGTGAATCCGAACGGACCGAAGAACGCATCAATCGCGAAGTCAACCGCATTAGCCGGCAGATCGAGATGAGCCCTTATGTCATCGACGATATTACGATCAATGTCGGCGTCGAGCCGCCGGTGCCGGACAATCCGGCAAGTTTGACCGAGCAGAACATGACCGATATCCGTAATTTACTCGGGAATACGGTCAGCGCATCGCTCAGCATGAACGAGTTCCAGCCGACGCCGGCAGAACTCGATGACCGCATTTCAATTTTTGCGACAGAATTCCAAGGGCGTCCGGAACTGGCCGAAGAAGAGCCGGTCACGACATTCTGGACAGGCGTTCCACTTCTTTGGTACGTACTTGCCGGAGTGGCTGTGATCTTGTTGACGGGAATCATTCTCCTTGTAGCCAAGAGACGCAAAAAGCAGCAGGAAGAATTGGCAGCAGAACTTGAGATGGATTATTTCGAGCGGGCGGCTGCGAAAATGCAGCCAGCAGCAAACGCCACCGAACAAGACGGTGGAGTCGATTTGTCTGAATTTAATAATCGGACCAATCCAAAGCGCAAAACCATCGAGAAGCTTGCTAAAGGGCGTCCTGATGATTTCACAAATCTACTGCGCTCATGGATGGCGGATGATTAGGGGAGAATTGAATGGTAGAACGCATTAAAGAATTGACGGGAATCCAAAAAGTCGCCGTATTGCTTGTAGGTATGGGTCCTGACGTTTCCGTCGAAGTATTCAAGCGCTTATCTGAAAGGGAAATCGACCAATTGACGATGGAAATCTCCAATGTGCGCCAATTGAAGAACAGCCAGACAGAAAAAGTGATCAACGAATTTTATGAAATGGTCCTGGCGCAGGATTATATGAACGAAGGCGGGCTCAGCTACGCGCGGGAAGTTCTCGAAAAAGCGCTCGGCAAAGAAAAGGCCATCGACACGATCGGCCGCCTGTCAAATCGGCTTCAAGTCAAGCCATTCAATTTCGCGAGGCGCTTGGATCCGGCCCGGCTTGTGACCGTGTTGCAGAACGAACAGGCACAGACGATTGCATTGGTGTTGTCTTATCTTGATCCAAAGCAATCTTCGCAAATCCTCTCGCAGTTGCCGATTGAGCAGCGGGCGGAAGTAGCAAAACGAATTGCGTTAATGGAAAGTACGTCACCCGATGTTATCCAGCAAGTGGAACAAATTTTGGAGCGGAAACTATCTTCTGTGAACGGTGTCCAGGATTACGCAGTGACCGGTGGGGTGGAAGCGATTGTCCGCGTCCTCAACCAAGTCGACCGGAGTACAGAAAAAGCCATTTTGTCTGAACTTGAAAGCGGCAGCCCAGAGCTTGTCGCGGAAATCAAAAAACTTATGTTTGTCTTCGAAGACCTGGTTAAATTGGACGTGCGTTCAATCCAGCGGGTTATTCGCGAAGTGAGCGATGTGGAATTAAGCCTGGCATTGAAGGCAGCAAGTGATGAAGTTAAGGAAAGCATATTTAGAAACATGTCTTCAAGACGCTCAGAACTGATTAGAGAAGAGATAGAAGTGATGGGGCCTGTGAAACTGAAGGATGTGGAAAATGCGCAGACTGAAATCGTAGCGCTGATCCGCAAGCTTGAAGAAGAAGGCGAAATCACCGTTTCCCGGGAAGAGGGAGATGAACTGATTGTCTAATATCATCCGCAGCACCGAACAAAGCGGCACAAAAATCATCGGATTACGCAAAGTGGAAACCCGCCGGCCGTTCGAAGCTCAAGCGGATTCAGACGTCGAACAGTACGGTGTACATTTAAAAGAAGAAGTCAGCGGCCTGGAGCAGCAATTGGACACGCTGAGAAAACAATTGGCTGAAGAACAGCAACAAGCACACGCAGAAATGGCCGAATGGCGTGAAACTCAACAGCAGCAAGCGCTAGAACAAGCGGAGCAACAGGCGCAAGCTGCCGCGGAAGCTGGATTTCAAGAAGGCTTCACCCAAGGGCTCGCTCAAGCCGAAGTGGATTTTCTCCAAAAGCGCGAGCTGATGGAAAGCTTGATCGCTGCGGCTTACGAAGAACAGCGCCGCATCATCCGGGAATCGGAACCGTTCTTGCTATCGCTCAGCACCGAAATCGCGCGGAAAATCATCCGCAATGAATTGATGCAAGACGATGTGCAACTCTTGTCGATCATCCGCCACGCGCTTCGGCAAGCGGACGATACGGAAGAAGTCGCCATCCATGTGGCACTCGAAGACTATCCGGCGATGCTGCCGTTTGAAGACGAGCTGAAAAGCTATATCCGGGCAGGCGCAGAACTCAAACTGATGCCAGTCGCAGGGCAAGCGCCTTCTGGGTGCACCATCCACACGAAAAGCGGCTCGTTTGACGCGACACTGGATAGCCAGCTGAATGAAATCAAAAAGCAATTGCTCGTTTATTGTGAGGAGAAATCCAATGATGAAGCTGATAGATAGCGAATATTTGACGCTGCTGGAAGAAATCGAGCCGGTGAGAAAACACGGAAAAGTCGTCCAAGTGATTGGCTTGACCATTGAAGCACAAGGCCCAAACGCCAAGCTCGGCGAGTTGTGCTTACTTTATCCAAGCCGTTTTGACCCGCCGATTGAGGCTGAAGTCGTCGGCTTCAAGGAAAACAAAATTATGCTCATGCCATTGCGCGATTTGGCGCAAGTCGGTCCAGGCTGCCTCGTCGTGGCAACAGGCGTGCCGTTGCAGATCCGTGTCGGCCCGGCCATTCTTGGGAAAATCCTAGATGGCACCGGAAAGCCTTTGGATGACAATAAATTGCCGAAAGGCTTAAAGAAATATTCCACGACCAATACGCCGCCGAACCCGCTGAAGCGGCCGCGCATCGACAAGCCTTTGGAAGTCGGCGTGCGCGCGATCGACGGCTTGCTGACGGTCGGGCAAGGTCAGCGCATCGGCGTATTTGCCGGAAGCGGCGTCGGAAAAAGCACGCTTATGGGCATGATCGCCCGCAACACCGAAGCCGATGTCAACGTCATCGCGCTGATCGGCGAGCGCGGCCGGGAAGTGCGTGATTTCATTGAACGCGATCTCGGGCCAGAAGGATTGAAAAACTCGGTCGTGGTCGCTGCAACCTCCGACCAGACGCCGATGCAGCGCATCAAAGGCGCCTTGACGGCCACGGCGATCGCGGAGTATTTCCGCGATCAGGGGAAAAACGTCATGTTGATGATGGATTCCGTTACCCGTTTTGCCATGGCGCAGCGCGAAGTGGGTCTTGCTGTCGGTGAACCGCCGACCAGCAAAGGCTATACGCCGAGTGTCTTCGCATTATTGCCGCGTTTATTGGAGCGCTCCGGCACTTCCTCGAAAGGATCGATTACGGCATTCTACACCGTCTTGGTCGATGGCGATGACATGAACGAGCCGATTGCCGATGCGGTGCGCGGAATCTTGGACGGCCACATCGTCCTGGACCGTAAATTGGCGCAAAAAGGGCAATTCCCCGCGATCAATATCATGGCCAGCGTGAGCCGCATCATGAATGAAGTGACGACGCGCGACCATCAAAGAGCCGCGACCGAATTGAAGCGATTGCTCGCAGCTCACGATTCCGCGGAAGACTTGATCAATATCGGGGCCTATAAAAGCGGCGCCAATAAAGAAATCGATGAAGCGATCCGGGCGTATCCATTGATTCGCGAATATTTACAGCAAGATATTTACGAGAAGGCCGAATTGACGGAAAGCGTCGAACGGCTCGCACGACAATTTGGAGGTGCTGATACGTGACACGATTCAATTTCCGATTCCAGAAAATTCTCGAACTGAAAGAAAATGAAACACAGCTGGCACAAGTAGAGATGGCCGAAGCACTGAAAAAAGAGCAGGCAGTCCGTGAACAAAGTGAAGCATTGCATAGCAAGATCGCCCAGGTGGAAGAAATGAAAAAAGCAAAAGAGCAAAAAGGCCTTCCGATCTCTGAGCTGCGCATGCTAGAAGAATACATCCACCAGCTCTATGAGCAATCGTCCATGGCGAACCGCGAAGTTGCGACGCACGAACGCATTGTCTCGAGAAGCCAGGATGCCTTAAAAGAAAAAGCGCGTGAAGAAAAAACCTGGGGCAATTTAAAAGAGCAAAACTATGCCGCCCACCAAAAAGAACATCAAGCGGCCGAGCAGAACTTTTTCGATGACCTGGCCGGCAGCCGTTATTACCGCCTTGGCAGAACCGGTGACGCACAGTGAACGCGCTGGTGTCTGCGTTAACCAGCCGGCCCGCTGCATCCGCAGCTGCAGTGAAAACGCCGGCAAGCAATGAGCCCGCAGGACAGTTTGGGCAATTGCTCATGGCGTTATCGAAAGAACCGGCGCAGGCGATAGCGGAGCCTGAAACCGCACTAGAAGAGTTGCCGATGAAAGAACTCGCAGCGCTCCTCGAGCAATTATCGGACATGCCTAAAGAACAATTGACCGAAGAGCAGCAAGCTTTGCAATACGCAGTGTTCCAATTGCTTGCAGATGTCAACGGTGAGCAGCTTCAGCAAGCTATCGAAGCCTTTAGTTCCGACGAAGAGGTGCAGGGTGAATTGGCTGCGCTGGTAAAACAAATAAAATCCTTATTGCTGACTGCTAAAGAATTCGTACAGCCCGCGGAATTTTCGGGGGTCGCGGAAAAAGAAATTGCCTCAGCTGAAGCGGCGCCGGAAGAAGCGCTGCGCCCGCTCATCGAGTTGGCTGCGCAGCTGAAAGAAGAAACGCTTCCTTCAGAAAAGCTGCTGTTATTGAAAGAGCTCACGCCGATTAAAACGGAAGCGCGCCTGCCATTTGCACAGACGCCTGCCGCCTGGCTGCGCGCGCTGTCGAAGGACAGCACTCAAGCTAACAATGCGGTTGAACAGCAAGCGCCTGACACGCAAGCTGCGAAAGCGGTGCCTGCAGAGGGCGAAACGATTCCAAAAGCGGAAGCAGTTCAAGCTGCAGCTCCTGTGAAAACAGAAGGGCAAGTGCAGGCTGTTGTACTTCCGGCTGCTCTTGCTGATCAAAAGCCAGTGGATGTTCCGGTTCGGCAAGTGCCGGTGCAGAAGCTGTCGGAAACGCTCGCGGAATGGATCAGCTCACCGGCCCGCTTGAGCACTGGTGGAAATGAAGCGCGCTTGCGTATCAATATTTTTCCTGAACATCTCGGCCATCTGGAGATTTTGGTAAGCACGGCAGGCGGCAAAGTCAGCGCACAAATCATCGCGAGCCACGGCGCAGCGAAAGAAGCCGTGGAGTTCCAATTAAATCAATTGCGCATGTCACTGTCTCAGCAAGGTGTGGAGATCGATCGCTTGGAAGTGCGGGAAGAGCGCAATTCATCTGAATTCCAACAGCACGAACGGCAGCGGGAATCGCCTTTCGCGGATGCGTCTGGAAATAGCGCTGGCCGGCGCGGCGGAAGCAGCGGTGAATCCGTTTCGGATGATGCTGATATACCGCAGAGGCGCCAGCGTGAAGCTGTTTCAGCCAATGGCCAAGTGAATTATACCGTTTAACAAAGGGGACTGATTGGATGAATATCACCACAGCAACGACGGCGGCGAACCAGCCGGCGGCAGCTGCAGAAAAAACAAAGCCGGATGCACTCGGGCAAGACGCTTTCCTGAAAATCCTGATCGCCCAGCTGAAATACCAGGATCCGATGGAACCGCAAAAAGATGCAGAATTCATTGGGCAGATGGCACAGTTCAGCAGCCTCGAGCAGTTGACGCAATTGAATAAGACGATGACAGGCTACGCTGGAGAAGGCGGAAGCGCATCGCTTGCAGGTTCTGCCCATTTGCTCGGGACCGAAGTCAGCTGGTCGGCGAATGAACAAGCTGGCACCGGCATTGTCAAAGCGGTCACGATGAAGAACGGTGAGATCATGGTCGAGCTGGTCGGCGAAGAAACGAAGATTCCATTGTCGGCTATTGAACGGATTGAACAGCAAGGCGAAATCAAAAATGAACAGGCGGCCGAGCAAGCTTAAACTTGCAGCCAGCTGAAAGGGGAAATGAAAAATGTTGCGTTCCATGTACTCCGGGATTTCCGGCATGAAAAACTTCCAGGTGAAATTGGATGTTATCGGTAATAATATTTCCAACGTCAATACGGTCGGATTCAAGAAAAGCACCATCACGTTCCAAGATCTATTGAGCCAAAATATGTCCAATAGCGGGGCTAATCCGATGCAAGTTGGCCTTGGTTCAACTAGCGCTTCTTTGAACGTCAATCACAACGCCGGGTCAGCCATGTCGACAGGCGTCGGAACCGACTTAACGATTATGGGCGACGGATTCTTTGTCGTGCAAGATCCGGAAGCACCTGGCGCTGAAGGGCAATATTTAACGCGCGCGGGTAATTTCACGGTTACGGCTGATGGCAACTTGGTCACGGCTCAAGGCTATAACGTATTGGGCGATGATGGACAGCCAATCAATATCAGCGGCTACGATTCTTACACAATCAACCGTCTAGGTGAAGTCATTGGAAAGCAAGCGGATGGCACAGAGGAAGTCGCAGCGAATATCGGCATCGCCACTCCTGAAAATCCAGCTGGCCTGCGCAAGTTTGGCGGTTCTTTGTATGAAATGACCAATATCGCAAGCCCTGGTGGCCTGGTAATAGAAAATGCTGCACAAGCGGGCACAGAAATTGGTTCTGGAATGCTCGAAATGTCCAACGTTGACCTTACGGAAGAGTTTACGGAAATGATTATTGCGCAGCGTGGTTTCCAAGCGAATTCACGGACCATCACGACTTCAGATGAACTGCTTCAGGAAGTCGTGAACTTGAAACGATGATAAAACCAGCCGAACGGAGTGATGCGCAATGATTCGCTTAACAAGGCTGAACCGTTCTGAAATTGTCTTGAATGCGGTTTATATTGAGCGTATTGAAGCCATGCCGGACACGGTTGTTACGCTTACTACCGGAAGAAAAGTGCATGTGTTGGAGCCAGTACAGACAGTGATTGACTCAGTCTCGGCTTATTACCGTGACATCAACATTCTGCCGAAATTGCACGATGCACCCATGGAAGAGTAAGGAGAGTCAGTATGGAAACAAATTTTTCAGGCATCAATAGAGAAGCCTTGAACAGCAAGAAAATTCATACCTATGATTTCAAGAAGGCCTTGCGATTTTCACAAGACCAGATTCGGACACTATCCCGCATCCATGAGAATTTTGCGCGTCTGTTGACTTCCTATTTTTCGACACAACTGCGTACCTATGTGCAAATTACCGCTGAAAAAGTGGAGCAAGTGGCTTATACAGATTTCCTCGAGAATATTGAGAAAAAGTCGATTCTCGGCGTATTTGAAGCGCCTCCGCTTAACGGCAGCATGGTGATGAAGTTTTCGCCGGAAGTGGCATATGTCATGTTTGACCGCTTGCTTGGCGGTCAAGGAAATGTGGGGCAAAAGCCGAGTGATTTGACCGAAATCGAAATCAGTGTCATCAACCGGATCTTTGCCCAGTCTCTGGGTTGCTTTCAGGAAGCTTGGACATCGGTCATTGAGCTAACACCCGAATTAAAGGAAGTGGAAGTGAACCCGCAATTCTTGCCGATGGCTTCGCCGAATGAAACGGTCATCATCGTTAAATTACAGGCGAAGATTGGCGAAACGGAAGGCGAGATTCAGTTATGCCTGCCGCATTTGGTGCTAGAACAGGTCTTGCCGAAATTATCTGCACGCCATTGGCTGGCAAGCCAGAAAAAAGCAGTCGAGCATGAGGAAGTGGAAGTGCTCGAAAGGCGTCTCCACGCAACGAAGATGGACGTAGCGGCAGTGCTGGGCGAAGTGGCAATCGATATCAAGGATTTTCTGGACCTGAAGAAAGGCGATATTCTTCGCTTAGATGAATCAATTGATGCGCCGGTAAAGCTGTATATCGACCAGAAGCAGAAATTCCTTGCACAGCCGGGAATTTCAAAAGGCCGCTTGGCGGTACAAATTACAGGCTTGTGTGTGGAAGGGGAAGTTTGCGATGAAGGATGAGCGCCTATCGCCTGAAGAGATGAAAGGGCTGCTGAATAAAACAGACAATACGGTCCCAGAGGAAACTTTGGGGGGCCACGAACTCAGTGTATTGAAAGAGTTATTCTGCACAGCATTCGGCGGCACCGCTGCCCTTCGCGACCCGCTGTTTCCGGAAACGGCAGCCATCAAAGGGCCGGTTTGGAGCGTAAAGAGCAAGGATGAGCTGTTTGCTGAAACCGAGACGCCAGTCTACGTTGCGCTCGGTGAATATAGCGGCTTGTTGAAAATGCCGCAAATCGTCACGCTCGATCAAGCAGAGGCGGATGCGGTGGCTTCGGAGCTGTCAGATGAAACAGACAGCGATAAGCTGTTTGCGGCAGTCCAGGATATGCTCATGCGCCTGTTCGGATCATCAGCGACAGCTTTGTCGATGGTGAGCGGCCAAGAGATCGGCTATTCCTTATCGGGTATGGACATTCTGGAGGCAGGTCAGAAGTTTCCGTTCACTCATTTCACGAAAGAGCAATGGTTTGCTGAAGCGCTGTTTACGCTGACTGTCGGCGACCGCCAAAATGTAGCGTTCCGCATGTATTTGCCAGCCGGGCCGTGCCGAGAGTTGGCCGAAGAGCTGGCAGGCTGCGAGCAAGCGGAAGAAACGAAGGAGACACAGGATATGTCATCAAATGAACAGCAACAACCAGAAAAAACTTCACAGCCGGCGGATGCTAATGGACCGAACGTCCAGTCCGTCCAATTCTCGAGCTTTGATGAGATCGCCGCTGAACAATCGGCGCCGAACAACCTCGACATGCTCTTGGACATTCCGCTGCAAGTGACGGTGGAACTTGGCCGGACGAAGCGGATGGTCAAGGAAATCCTCGAGATGTCGCAAGGGTCGATTGTCGAACTCGACAAACTGGCAGGAGAGCCGGTGGACATCCTTATCAACAACAAACTGATCGCTGTCGGCGAAGTGGTCGTCATCGACGAAAACTTCGGCGTGCGGGTCACCGATATTTTAAGTACGGCAGAGCGCATTTCCAAATTGCGTTGATGCAAGGCGAAGGAGTACGGCAAGTGTGAATTACAGACAATGGATTTTACTACTTATAACGCTCGCTGCCCTTTGGTTTGCTGCACCGGCAATGGCGTCTGCGGATACGGGAAATGTAGCCGATTGGCTGAAAGAAGACCCGGCAAGCGAAACGGAACCGGCAGAAGCGGAAGCGGTGCCGGAGATCGAAGAGAAAAGTTTCGCTGCGATCATCGGGCAATTGATTTTCTATACCTTGCTGATCGCCGGATTGATTTACGGGCTCATCAAATTTTTGGCCATGCGCCAAAAAGGGGTGCAGTCACAGCGTGCGGTCCAGTTGATGGGCGGCTCGCCGCTCGGCCAGAACAAATCACTGCAGCTGGTCAAAGTCGGAGGCCAATTTTACTTGATTGGCGTGGGCAACGAAGTGACGCTCATCAAGGAATTTTCGGGAGAAGCGGAGATCGCCGCTTTGGAACAAGACTTGGATCAACAGCGTCCAGCTGCATCCGCGTTGTTCGGCAACGGTGGCAAAGCGAAAGCGCCATTCACGAATTTCGAGCAATACTTCGCCCGCAGTTTGGACAAGCAAAAAGAACGGCGCTTGTCTTTCGGCGAAAAGCGCACGGATGACGGGGAGGACCAGCGATGATCCCAGAATTATTATTGGCCATTCCCGGCATCTCACTCGATAATACCGATCCCGGAGATGTCTCGACGACTTTGCAATTATTATTGATGCTAACCGTGTTGTCGCTCGCACCGGGCATCCTGATCATGATGACGAGTTTCACGCGCATCATCATCGTCTTGAGTTTCGTGAGGACAGGGCTCGGGACGCAATCGATGCCGCCGAACCAGGTGCTGGTCGGATTGGCTTTGTTTTTAACCTTTTTCATCATGGCGCCGGTCGCGACGGAAATGAATGATACCGCGCTCCAGCCGTATTTGGACGAAGAACTGAACCAAGAAGAAGCGCTCGATGCCGCCATCTTGCCGATCAAGGAATTCATGGCGCAGCATACGCGTGAAAAAGATTTGGCGTTGTTCTTCAAATACGCCGAACTGGAAAAGCCGGACGGCATCGAAGGCATTCCATTGACTTCGCTGATCCCGGCATTCGCACTCAGTGAATTGAAGACCGCTTTCCAGATCGGCTTCGTCATTTTCATCCCATTCTTGATCATCGATATGGTCGTCGCATCAACCTTGATGGCGATGGGGATGATGATGCTGCCGCCGGTCATGATTTCACTGCCTTTTAAAATCTTATTGTTCGTCCTGGTGGATGGATGGTACTTAATCATCGAATCGCTGCTTGTCAGCTTTTAGCGAGAGGAAGAATTTATTTGACGCCGGATATGGTCATCAAACTAGCAGAACAATCCATTTACCTCATCATTCTCATATCAGCACCGCTATTGCTCATCGCACTGGGAGTGGGGCTACTGGTCAGCGTGTTCCAGGCCATGACCCAAATCCAGGAGCAAACTCTGGCATTCATCCCGAAAATACTGGCGGTTTTCTTGTCGCTCGTCATTTTCGGCCCCTGGATGCTGACGATGCTCCTGGATTATACGCGCGATTTGTTCGAGCAGCTTCCGCGGTTTATCGGATAAGCGCCGATGAATGATGTTCTTAATCTGCTGCCGTTCTTCCTGCTCGTGCTTATTCGCCTTACCGCTTTTTTCCTGATTGCGCCGCTGTTTGCGATGAGGGGCGTGCCCAATCAATTCAAGATCGGCATTGCCGCTTTTCTCGCACTGACCGCGACCACTGCTTGGGCTCCAGAAAGCGCATTGGTGCTTGATGGCAGTTACACTTTGCTGATCTTCAAGGAGCTGGCGGTCGGCTTGGCGCTTGGCTTTACGGCTGCGCTTTTGCTTTATGCGGTGCAAATTGCCGGAGCCTTCATCGATTTCCAGATGGGTTTTGCCATCGCCAATGTCTTGGATCCGCAGACGGGCGCTCAAGTACCGATCATCGGGCAATTCAAATACACGCTCGCGCTGTTGTTCCTATTGACCGTGAACGGCCATCATATGATGCTAGACGGCGTCATGCAGAGCTTGCGCGCCCTGCCGGCGGAAGAGTTTTTATCGGTCGGTGCGGAATCCATCGCGCGTTTTATGACCGATTTGTTTATTGAAATGTTCATCATCGCTTTTCAGATTTCACTGCCGATCGTCGCGTCCTTGTTTTTGATCGACGTGGCGCTTGGCATCCTGACAAAAGCCGTGCCGCAATTGAATATCTTTGCGGTCGGCTTGCCGCTAAAGATCTTTGTCGGCTTTGTGCTGCTGCTCTTGACGATGAGCGTGTTCTTTTATTTGCTGCAGATTCTCTTTGAAAAAATGATGGGCAGCATGGGCGAATTAATCAGCTTATTGGGAGGCGGATAGGATGAAACGCTATCCATTGAACCTGGACCTGCAGTTTTTTGCCGGCGAAAAGACCGAAAAAGCGACGCCCCAAAAGCGCCAGGAATCGCGCAAGAAAGGCCAAGTTGCCAAAAGCCAGGAAGTCGCGGCCGCACTCATCATGCTCGGCGGCATCCTGGTCCTAAGTTTTCTCGGGGATTGGATGCTTGATCAATTGCTGGCCATTTACCGCATCAATTACATCCAATACATCAGTTGGGACATCACGCCAGACACAATCCGGCTCATGTTCGAACAATTGGCCATGGATGCGTTCTTAGTCATTGTGCCGATTATGCTGGTCGGCGTGGTCTTCGGGTTTCTCGGAAATTATATGCAAGTGGGCCCGCTTTTTACGGCAGAACCGTTAAAAGCGAAGCTCGAGCGGCTCGATCCGATCAAAGGCGCAAAACGGATTTTCTCGGTTCGGGCACTTGTGGAGCTGGCCAAATCCTTGATGAAGATTGCGATTGTCGGGGGCGCCGCGTTTGGTGTCTTGTGGTTCGGCCAGGAAGAGATTTTCTCGCTGTCTAGGCAAAGCCTGCGCGATTCCCTGAGCCTGGTCGGCGGCCTTGTCCTCCAGATGGGCATGGTCGCGGCGCTCATCTTGTTGTCTTTATCAACGCTCGATTATATGTACCAGAAATACGAGTTCGAAAAAGGCATCCGGATGTCGAAGCAAGACATTAAAGATGAATACAAAAAAGCGGAAGGCGACCCGTTGATCAAGCAAAAGATCAAAGAAAAGCAACGCCAAATGAGCATGAACCGCATGATCCAGGATTTGCCGAACGCTGACGTCGTCATCACCAACCCGACGCATTATGCGATCGCGATCCAATACGACGCCGAAACGATGGAAGCACCGAAAGTCATTGCGATGGGGAAAGACTTTACCGCGCTCAAGATCAAAGAAAAAGCGAAAGAGCTCGGCATCGTGACAATGGAAAACAAGCCACTCGCCCGCTCGCTCTACGCACAAGTATCGATCGGCGATTCCGTGCCCGAAGAATTATTCCTAGCCGTCGCCGAAGTCCTGGCTTATATCTACGCTTTGAAGGGCAAGCTTTCATGAGTTTGTATTAAGAGATAGTAATGTGGAGGCGCTTCAGGCGGACGCTTTCCGCGGGCATGGCTTGAGCCTCCTCGGTCGCTTCGCTTCCTGCGGGGTCTCAAGACTCATGCTATTCCCGCAGGAGTCGCCGCCTTCCGCTTTTTATAATTAGCAAAAAAGGATATGGAGCAAAACAGCGCAGACTCCTGGGGGATCAGCGAAGTGCTGAAATCCATTCGGGCGCCTAGCCCGAATTAGTTCAGCGCGAGCCCCCCGGAAAGCCAGCTGTTTTGCGGAATATCCGGAATCATCTTCAACATACATAGCAAACCGCAACACGAAAGAGGAGGAAGCAGTTTGAAATTCAGAGATTATGCGATATTGGTATCGGTGATCATGATTGTCATCATGATGGTTATCCCGCTGCCACCGCTGTTATTGGATATTTTAATCATGATCAATATCAGCTTGGCGCTGACCATCATCCTGGTGGCGATGAACACGCAAGAACCGTTGCAGTTCTCGATCTTTCCGACGCTCCTCCTGCTGACGACTTTGTTCCGTCTCGGTTTGAACGTCTCGACGACACGCTCGATCCTGACCAATCAAACCGGCGGGCAAGTCATCGAAACCTTTGGCTCGTTCGTGGTCGGGGGCAGTGCCATCATCGGGATCTTGGTGTTCTTGATTTTGGTCATCATCCAATTCCTCGTTATCACCAAAGGTTCGGAGCGGGTAGCAGAAGTTGCGGCCCGTTTCACGCTCGATTCGATGCCCGGTAAACAGATGAGCATCGATGCTGATCTGGGCGCAGGGATGATTTCTGACCGCCAAGCGAAAACACGCCGCGAAAAAGTCGGCCAGGAAGCCGATTTCTACGGCGCCATGGACGGTGCCAGTAAATTCGTTAAAGGCGATGCCATCGCCGGCATCATCATCACCATCATCAATATCATTGGCGGCTTGATGATCGGCGTCGTCGTCCATGGCTTGCCAATTGGTGAAGCGGCGCAATTGTTCACTTTGCTATCGATCGGCGATGGATTGGTCAGCCAAATCCCGGCGCTGTTGATTTCGACGGCAATGGGGATTGTCGTCACCCGTGCAGTATCGGATGGCAACCTCGGATCCGATATTACCCGTCAATTGTTCGCTTTCCCGAAAATGCTGTACGTCGTCGCTGGAACGCTGATGATGCTTGCAGTTTTCACACCCATCAGTCCGCTGTTGATTATGCCAGTCGCTGGCGTCATTGCCTTTAGCGCCTTTAGGATGCAAAAAACGCTCAACGCCGAGGAAGCGGTCGAAAAAGACAGCGATCCCGGCGAAAAAGAAGCGGCTGATCTGAAGAGTCCGGAAAGCGTCACCGACCTGCTTCATGTCGATGCGATCGAATTCGAATTCGGCTACGGTCTGATTCCGATCGCTGATAAAAACCAGGGCGGGGACCTATTGGACCGCGTCATCATGATCCGCCGTCAATGCGCAATGGAACTGGGCATCGTCGTGCCGGTCATCCGCATCCGTGACAATATCCAATTGCAGCCGAACGAGTACGTCATTAAGATCAAAGGCAACCGGGTCGCACGCGGCGACATCATGCTCGACCATTATCTTGCGATGAGCCCGGGCGTCGATGATGAAAACGTTTTTGGCATCGAAACAGTCGAGCCTGCGTTTGGCATGCCGGCACTGTGGGTTGATGAAGACATGAAAGAAGAAGCAGAGATGGCAGGCTACGCCATCGTCGATCCGCCGTCTGTTGTCTCGACGCATTTAACAGAAATCATCAAACGCCATGCGCATGAACTCGTCGGCCGCCAGGAAGTGAAATCATTGATCGAAAATATCCGTGACTCTTCTCCAGCCGTCGTCGAAGAATTGATTCCGAATTTGATGAGCATCGGCGAAGTGCAGAAAGTACTCATGAAATTATTGAAGGAAAAAGTGTCGATCCGCAATTTGCTGGTCGTCTTGGAAACCTTGGCCGATTACGCGCCGCAGACGAAAGATGTCGATTTGCTGACGGAATACGTGCGCCAGGCACTCGCGAGACAAATCACCCGCCAGTATGCGCCGGACAATGAAGCATTGAAAGTCATCACGGCAGGAGCAAGCTTAGAGAAGAAATTCGCCGATTCGGTCCACCGCACCGAGCAAGGCAATTACCTGTCGATCGATCCGGAATCGTCCCAGACGATTTTCCAGAAAATCACCGAGCAGGCGGGGCAGCTGCAACAAAACGGCGTCCAGCCAATCCTGCTCACTTCGCCTGCAATCCGCATCTATATGCGCCAGTTCGTGGAACGCTTCGCGCCGGATCTACCGGTGTTGTCCTATAACGAATTGGAGCCTGAAATTGAAATCCAAAGTGTTGGAGTCGTGAATATCCCATGAGATTAAAAACCTACCGAGTTACTACAATGCCTGAAGCCATGGTGCTCATCAAAAGAGATTTGGGCGATGATGCCCTCATCCTCAATACGAAAAAAGTGAAAACCGGCGGCTTGTTCGGCTTGTTCCGAAAAGACTGCCTCGAAGTGACCGCGGCGGTTGAAACCATGGAAGAACCGGCGCCAAAATCCATTTCGCCAGTCAACACGCAAGCGATGCCTGCTGAAGCGCCACTTAAAAAGAGCCAGGAAAACGATGCGCTGATGGACGAACTGCAAAGTTTGAAGCGGCTTATGATGCATGAAGGGCCGGAAGACCGGTTGCCCGAATCATTGCGGCCACTGCGAAGCTTGCTGGAAAAACAAGGCGTCGAAAAAGCAGTGCAGACAGAGCTGCTCTCCAAATTGTTGCAGGCATCAGAAAATGAAGCGCCGGTGCAGGAGGCGTTCCATGCGGAGCTCATCCGCTTTATTGAACAGCATCAACAGGCCGTCAAAAATGAATCGCCTTCGATTGCCTGCTTTATCGGGCCAACAGGTGTCGGCAAAACGACAACGATCGCGAAAGTGGCAGCTGAGCAATTGCTGGAATATAAACGCACCGTCGGTTTGATCACCGCCGATACGTATCGCATTGCAGCCGTGGCGCAATTGAAAACTTACGGCGAAATCCTGGATGTGCCGGTCGAAGTGGTCGAATCGCGTGAACAACTGGCCGGAGCACTTGATGCCTTAAAAGCCTGCGACGTCATTTTGATCGATACCGCAGGGCGCAACTACCAGCAGGCCGAATACATTGAAGATTTACAGAAGCTGCTGCCGGAAACGCAGCATATCCATACGACTCTAGTCTTGAGCATGACGGCAAAATATGAAGACATGGTTCAGATCATCGGCAACTTCGAAGCGCTGTCGATCGATGAGTTATTGTTGACGAAAAAAGACGAAACGGCTTCTGCCGGGGTCATCCTTAATTTATTGCACCGCTACCGGATACCGCTTCGCCGCATCGCGACAGGGCAAAACGTACCGGACGATTTAGTTGCGGCAACGCCTGGGCGCATCGCTGATTACATTGCAGGGGAGCTGCGCCATGCGTGACCAGGCCGTTCAGTTAAGAGAGAAGATGTCCCGTAAGAATACGAAGCCCAGCATACGCAATACGCGTGTGCTGGCAGTGACAAGCGGGAAAGGCGGCGTTGGCAAATCGAATTTCACCTTGAATTTCGCGCTCGCATTGATCGAACAAGGGAAATCGGCGTTGATCATCGACGTCGATTTGGGATTTGCCAATATTGATATCTTGTTCGGCCATGCGCCGCGCGAAACGATTGCGGGCATGCTCGACAAGCAATTGGCAATCGAAGACGTAATTGAGCGCGGCCCGCTCGGCTTGCAGTTGATTGCCGGAGGGCAAGGGTTTTCAGGACTGTTTGAACTCGATGCCGATAAAATGAAACGTTTTATGGAACAGCTCGGCAGCCTGCAAGGAAAAGTGGATTTTGTGCTGCTCGATACAGGAGCGGGATTGTCGGAGAACAATATGCGTTTTCTGCTCGCAGCGGATGAAGTGCTGTTGGTCACGACGCCTGAACCGACGTCGGTCACCGATGCCTATTCGGTCGTCAAGATGATGCACGCCAAAGACTCGGACCTGGCCATCCGGCTCGTTGTCAATCAATGCACCGACGGCAAAGAAGGGCGGCAGACAGCCGAAAACTTCGCGGAAGTCGCACAGCGCTTCTTGGATAAAGACATCCGGACGCTCGGCATATTGCCATCAGATCTCCATGTGCCGCAAGCGGTGAAAAAGCAGGAACCGTTCTTGTTGGCGCATCCGGGCAGTTCGGTGAGCAAAGCGATGCGTACGCTCGCGGCACAGTACCTGGAGTTGCCGTCGCCATTCAAGATCGGGCTTCGGGGATTCGTCATGAAATTATTCTTCAAATAAAGGCATCGCGGAAGTGGGGTGGACAGCTTGGTAAATCAGAAATTGTCGAATGCAGAACTAGCGCAATGGGGCAACTGGCAGCAGCACAGGGACCAGGATGCCGGCGATTATTTAGTCGCGAAGTATTTGCCCTTGGTGGATTATGTGATTCAACGCTTTCTTATCAGCCTGCCGAAAACCGTCGACAAAGACGAAGTCCGAAGCTACGCCTACGAAGGCTTGCTGGACGCACTCGATAAATTCAAGCCGGAGAAAGACTGGAAATTCGAAACCTATGCCGCGTGGCGGATCAAAGGGGCGATCATCGATGGCCTTCGGAAAAGCGATTGGCTGCCGCGTTCATTGCGGGACAAAGTGAAGAAAATCGAGAAAGCGTACGCCGAACTGGAACAACAGAAAGGCGAAAGTGCCAGTGACCAGGAAGTGAGCGAATACTTGGGGATGACCCCGGCAGAATTGAACCGCGCTGTCTCGGAAGCTGCCTTGTCGGCAATGCTGTCGATGGATGACGACCAGGCGAGCGTGGAAGAACGCATGCCGCGCGCCAGTAGCGGTTCGCCGGAACGCGAGCTGTCTGGGCAGATGACCAAAGAGGCGCTAGCGAAAGCCATTGCCACATTGCCGGAAAAAGAGAAATTGACGGTTTCGTTATGTTATTTTGAAGAAATGAAGCTGACCGAAATCGCGGAAATTCTCGGCCTTAGCGTTTCCAGGGTGTCGCAATTGCATTCGAAAGCGATGCTCCGGCTGCACGCAGCGATGCTATCGGTCCATGAACATTATTAATCGAGGGAAAGCAGGGAGCAGATGGTAGCACTGTTGATAGTGGTCAGCACTTTATTGTTATTGCTGAATGTCAAACTGATGATGTCGAGAAAGCTGATGGTCGAACAGGAATCCGAACGGCTCGAAGCGGCCATGGCGGAATTCATCACAGCCGTCGAACAGGAAAATGATGCCTTATACGATAAATTGATGGATCGGCTGGAGCAGACGGAAGCGAAAGTGGCGCAATGGGAAAAAGCGGAGCATAAAGTAAAAGAGCCGAAAAGCGCAGATTTCTCCGCCGATCAGCCTCCAGTGGAAACAAACCGGCGCGAAAAAGTGCGGCAGCTCACGAAACAAGGTTTCTCGGCTGCCCATATTGCAAAGCTATTGGAGTTGCCAATCGGCGAAGCGGAAGTCGCCGTCCAATTAGAGAAGAAAAGACAGATTCGATAGGTGGGACATGGAGATGCGCATTGATGCAGCAAGGCCTAGGCCTTCGGAACAACCCAATACAGCAATTGCCAAACCGCCAGGCGGCGCATTTGCAGAGGCCATGAAACAGTCACGGACTGAGCTGAGGCGGGATGCGCTCACGCCGTTACTCGCGAATGTCGAAAAGAGCGGAAAACGCCTCGCAGAACACCGGACTCTGCAGAATTTGGTTGCGTATAAACAATCCATTAAGCAATTTCTCGGGGAATCGCTTCGCCACGGACTTCAACTGAGCGACCAAGCTGCGTCCGGTTTTGGGGAAGGGGCGCCGCCTCAACAAATCGTAAAGGTCATCGACGAAAAAGTGATTGCGCTTCAGGATCAATTATTAGATAATGAAGTGGAATATATTGGCATACTGGAAACGGTAGGGGAAATAAAAGGCTTGCTGCTCAATTTATATATGTAACAAGCTTGGGGGAAGGGAGAAACAATGTGAGCGATAACCGCAGGGAATTTTTTCGTGTGTCTTTTGTCCGCGCGATTACTGGAAAGGTAGGGCTTTCTGAAAAAGAAGAGGTTCTTGTAGATATTTCCAGTTTGAGTGCCGGAGGGCTTGTTTTTGAAGCCTATCTTGATTTCGCGCTGTATGAACAGGTCATCTGCAGCTTCGAATTGCTGGGCGAACCTTTCCAATTGGAAGGAAAAATTATCCGGAAAGTGGCCAAAGAGCATAATTTCGAATATGCTGTGCAATTCAATGCTGGCCAGCGTTCTGTATCAAAATTATTCCAGCAATTGAATACATACCAAATCCGCAAAAGAAAAAGCGTGTTGAATGATTAAAGGAAGGCTCCGGCCTTCTTTTTTTCATGCAGGAATATAGATGTCTCGAATCGAAAGTAATGGAAGATGGATGAGGAGAGGGGATCGGAAAATGCGGGCAGGTGAACATCTTCTGAATGTATGGCGGCGCTTTGACGGGTTGCCGATGGATAATTTGGTGAAGGCTTGGAATTACGAACGGGCTGGGTTGAAAAAGCAGCGCAGCGTCGAGCAAATGCGGGAGCATCGCGAAGCGTATGGGCTTGGCGGAAATTGCTTCGATTTGGCGCTTTGGCTGATTGCGGAATTCCGCGAGGCGGGAATCGAGGCCTATGCGGTCGGTTCGGAACTCAGCACAGAAGGAGCGCATGCAGCGGTATTGGCACTTGATGACACGGGCAGGCGTTTTCTGTGTGATTTAGGGGACCAGTGGATACAGCCGATTTTAGTAGACTCACAAGATCCAGCTTTCTCGGATGTCCCGCAATCAGGGTTTTTTCCAGGAGCGGACGTGCAGTTGTCGGCTGAGCCGGATGGCCTGACGATCATCTATCAACGTCCCGGCGGCAAATTGTCGGTGCAGAAGTATTCACTCGACCCAATCGGCGAAGAAGCCTTTTGGCAGGCAGCGGAATATTCGCAGCATCAGCTCGGCAAAACACCGCTCATCGAAGTCCGTGTCCCTTTCGAAGGTGAAATCGCCCATTGGGAATTCGACGATTGGCACAGCGAACTCAGCACGAGCAAGGGCTTGTTCAAAGAAGAGCCAGCCGCGTCCTTTGACGCATGGGTGGAGCGCATTCATGAGCGGTCAGGGTATGACCGCGATATAATAGAAGAAGCACTCGCATTTTACAAAAGCATGGACTGAGCAAAGCAAGGCAAGGAGGCAAAACGCATGAACACCAATTCATTACCGAAAGAAATCCAGACGGAGCGGCTGAAGCTGGTGCCGATCACAGAAGAACTGTACCGCAATTTATACGGCAGCTACGAAATGGGCGCGCATATCAGCCTGCATTTGGATGATTTGAAACAAGATCAGCGGCTTTATGGCTGGG
Organism: Planococcus rifietoensis; assembly: GCF_001465795.2. Taxonomy (NCBI): domain Bacteria; kingdom Bacillati; phylum Bacillota; class Bacilli; order Caryophanales; family Caryophanaceae; genus Planococcus; species Planococcus rifietoensis. Next base: position 3,427,284 of record NZ_CP013659.2, read on the forward strand.
GTGCATGGATCGCTTTCGATAAATCCGGCGCGCCGGTTGGCGATATGGGGTTTAAAGGGCGCCCGGATAAAGCGGGAAAAGTGGAAATTGGCTACGGCGTCAAAGAGTTTTATCAAGGCAAGGGCTATGCCACGGAAGGCGTCCAAGGCTTAATCGATTGGGCTTTTTCATTTCCGGAAGTACGGGAAGTGACGGCGGAATGCTACGAAGACAATATGCCGTCGATCCGTGTGCTCGAAAAACTGGGGTTTGAACGCACTGCGCAGTCGAAAGAATTGGTGTTTTGGAGATTGCGCGATGGCTATTGAAAAAATTGCCTGCGTGACAGAAGATGGCGCGCTGACAGGCGTCGCGACGCGTGATGAAGTCCATCGGCAAGGTTTGTGGCACGAGACTTTTCATTGCTGGGTGGTCTCAAGAGAATTGGGCCGCACCCGAATTCACCTCCAGTTGAGAAGCCAGGATAAAGCAGATTTCCCGGGGCTTTTTGACATTACGGCAGCGGGCCATATTGCAGCGCATGAAACGATGAAAGATGGCGTGCGGGAAATCGAGGAAGAGCTCGGCCTCAAGCTTGCGTTTGAGCAATTGACGCCACTTGGTGTAGTGAACGACGAGATTTTGCTGCCTGGATTCACCGATCGCGAGCGGGCTTACATTCATTTATACGAGGGCACGCAAATCGATTTGGCGGATTATCGCCTGCAGCCGGAGGAAGTAGCGGGCATGGCGGCTGTCGATTTTCAGGCATTCTTTGAATTGTGCATGAAGCAAACGGAGACAATCGATGCCTTTGGGTTTATTGACACACAAGAAGGCAGGCAATCGTTCCAGCAAAAGCTCAGCTTGTCCGATTTTGTGCCGCATCAAACGGATTATTGGAAGCAAATGGCGATTCGCATCCGCCGGCAATTGATGGATAGTTAAACAGAAAAACAAAAAGCGCTTGTATGGAAAATTTCCATACAAGCGCTTTTTTTAGGTTTTCAAAACACGCTAAAATCTTCTGATTTCAAATCAGTGATGAACATATGGCCTGGTGCATGGGTGATCATCAAGGAAGGCTTGCTTTCCATGGCGACAGCTTGAGGCGTCACACCACATGCCCAGAAGACCGGCACTTCTCCTGGCTTGATTTCCACCGCGTCACCGAAATCGGGCTTTGTGATGTCTTGGATGCCGATCGATTCGGGATTGCCGATGTGGACGGGCGCACCGTGGACGTTCGGGAAGCGGCTCGTCACTTGGACCGCGCGGACGATGTCTTGTTCTTTGATCGGGCGCATGCTGACGACGGTCGGGCCTTGGAAGCGGCCAGCTGGAACGGCAGGAATCGAAGTCTTGTACATCGGCACGTTGCAGCCTTGTTGCTGATGGCGCATCGGGATGCCGTTTTGCATCAGTGCTTCTTCGAATGTAAAGCTGCAGCCAAGCAGGAATGCGACCATGTCGTCAGTCCATAATGAGCGGATATCTGCCGTCTCTTCCGCCAATATGCCGTCCCGGTAGACACGGTATTTAGGGATGTCAGTACGCAAGTCTGCAGTCGGTGCTGACAAGGCCGGAACGAATGAACCGGGTTCTGTGACATCGATGACCGGGCAGGATTTCGGGTTGCGCTGGCAGAACAGCAGGAACTCAAACGCCATGTCTTTCGGCAAAATGGCCAGATTCGTTTGAATGAATCCCGGGGCAAAGCCGGAAGTCGGTGCTTGAAATTCCCCTTTTCGGATGGCGCTGCGCAGCTCTTCTGGAGATGTGAATTGCATGTTTCAATCACTCCTTATTTAAATAATTGCGGGATGCCGTTCAACAGCGTGTAGCCGCCCATCCAGGACATGGCGATGACGATAACGACACCGAAGATTGTCATCCACAGTGGATGTTTGTAGTCGCCGACAATTTTCTTTTTGTGTGCGGCGATGAGCATGACGCCGAGTGCGATCGGCAAGATCAAGCCGTTGAGTGAGCCGACAAGTAGAAGGATCAAGACCGGGCGCCCGATGGAAATGAAGACGATGGTCGAGATGACAATAAAGCCAATGGTCAAGTAGCGGTGATATTTCTCGAGTACCGGGCTGAACGAACGGATAAACGAAACGGATGTGTAAGCAGCGCCGACGACCGAAGTGACAGCGGCCGCCCACATGACGACACCGAAGATTTTGTAGCCGACATTGCCGGCAGCGAGCTGGAACACTGACGCTGGCGGATTGGACGGATCGAGTGCAAGCCCTTGCGAGACGACACCGAGTACGGCAAGGAATAAGATGACGCGCATGATCGAAGCGACACCGATCGCGTAGATGGAACTTCTTGTCACTTGCGGCAAATGCCGTTTGCCGGTCATGCCGGCATCGATCAAGCGGTGGCCGCCGGCGAATGTGATATAGCCGCCGACCGTTCCGCCGACGAGCGTGACGATGGCGAAAATATCGATCGTGTCAGGTACGAAGGTTTTCGCAACGGCTTCACCGATAGGCGGTTGTGCCGTAATCATCACGTAAACAGTTAAGGCGATCATGACAAATCCGAGAATCTGGGCGAAGCGGTCCATGGCGCGTCCCGCTTCTTTGACCATGAAGATCCCGACGGCTAGCAAGCCGCTAAGACCGGCGCCGAGTTCCGGGGAAATGCCGAACAGCACATTCGTACCGAGCCCGGCACCGGCGATATTCCCGATATTGAAGGCAAGGCCGCCGATGACGACGAGAAACGCCAGCACATAGCCAAGGCCTGGCAGCACATCATTGGCAATGTCTTGTGCGCGCTTGCCTGAAATGGCGATGATGCGCCAGATATTTGTTTGCGCACCGATATCGATGATGATGGAAATGAGGATGACAAAACCGAATGAAGCCAATAAGGTTTCAGTGAAAACGGTCGTTTGGGTCAAGAACCCCGGCCCGATAGCAGAAGTTGCCATCAGGAAGGCAGCGCCGAGCAGCACGCTGCGATTGGTATTTTTCATCTTTTTGACATTGTTCATGGAAGTACCCCCTTAGGCAGTGTTAAACGATTTTTTGGATATGTTGGATATCGATTCCCGCCTCTTTCAAGGAGCTGGAAATATGCATGGCGAACTCTTTCGCGGTCTTGCCGTCGCCATGGATGCAGATCGTTTCTGCTTTCAAAGAAGTTTCGGTGCCTTCTGTGTTGATGACTTTGTTTTCTTTGACCATGCGGATGACTTGCTCGATCGCAGCATCCGGGTCGGTGATGAGCGCATTGGGCTGGCTGCGCGGAGTGAGTGTGCCGTCGGGTTGATAAGTGCGGTCGGAAAACACTTCATTGGCAGTGCGCAGGCCGATCCGGTTTCCAGCTTTGATGATTTCACTGCCGGACAAGCCGAACAAAACCAATTCCGGATCGATTTTATAGACCGCTTCCGCGATTGCTTCGGATAACTTAGCATCGCCTGCCGCCATATTGTACATAGCGCCGTGAGCTTTGACGTGCTGCAATTTCCCGCCTTCTGCTTTGACGAAGCCGTAGAGCGCGCCGATCTGGTAGACAACGAGGTCGTATACTTCCTGGGGCGATACAGCCATCTGGCGGCGCCCGAAGCCGGCAAGGTCCTGAAGCCCAGGATGTGCGCCGATGCCAACATTTTTCTCGAGTGCGAGCTTGACGGTTTCACGCATCGTCGCCGGGTCGCCCGCGTGAAAACCGCAGGCAATATTGGCGGACGTGACGTAATCAAGAATTACTTGGTCGTTTCCAAGTGTATACGTACCGAAGCTTTCGCCCATGTCACAGTTCAAATCTACTTGATGTTTCATGTCCATTCCTCCCGTTTCATTTGGATGGCAATCTTCAATTGGCGAATTTGTTGTTCTTGTTCGATATAAAGTTGTTGTGCATCATCCGCGGATATGTGGCGGAACTTCAGCGATTCGCCGGGTTTTAATTGGCTGATCAGCGGCAAGTCGACCGATGCGACTTGGCCGATTTTCGGATAGCCGCCGGTCGTTTGGCGGTCGGCGAGCAAGACGATCGGGTTGCCGTCTGCCGGCACTTGCACAGAGCCGAACGCGACTGCTTCCGAAATCAATTCTTCCTGCTTTTCGAGCGCCAGTTCAGGGCCTTCCAGGCGATAGCCCATTCGGTCTGAATTGGCAGAGACGGTGAAGGTTTCCTCGAATATGCGCAAGCGGCTCGCTTCATTAAAGAGTGCGTACTGCCGGCCTGGCATCATCCGGACAATCGGCTGCTCGTGGTAGCGGGCAGGGGGAATGAGCCAATCAGGCGTTTGGGCATTTTGGTTTTTCAAAGCATCTAGGCGCTGAGGCGAAATGGGTAAGGTCTTTAAACTGTCGCCATTTTTTAGCGCGCGTCCCTGGAAGCCGCCGATGCCTGCCCGTAAATAGGTCGAGTGGCTGTCCATGACGGCCGGAACGTCAAAACTGCCGGCTACGGCCAAATAACTGCGGGCGCCGCGTTTCGGTTCGCCGAACGACAAGACGCTGCCTTTTGGGACGAAATGGCCGCGCCACATGGCCAGTGGTTCGCCGTTAAGCGAAGGGGACAAATCACCTCCGCAAATGGCGATGAAATGGTCGGCGTCGAACTCGATGATCGGCCCGGATAAGGCAATCTCCAAGGTCGGGGACGTTTCCGCGTTGCCCGCGAGCAAATTGGCGATGCGGTGGGCAAACGGGTCCATGACACCGCTTGCGATGACACCGTAGCGCTGGAAACCTGTTCGGCCGAGGTCCTGGACCGCTGTCTGGAGCCCGCTTTTACGAATGCTCAGCATCTAACTTCGCCTCCTGTTCACGGTATTCGGCTTCATCGATCTGCGTGAAGCGGATTTCATCGCCTGCACGCAGCAAGCTCGGAATGTCCTGTTCCGGAACGAATAGGCGCAGCGGCGTCCGGCCGATCAATTGCCAGCCGCCCGGTGTTTCAATCGGATAGACGCCGGTTTGCATGCCAGCGATTCCGACGGTGCGTTCCGGGATGCGCAAACGCGGCGACTTTCTGCGCGGTGCGGCAATTTTTTCGGACATGCCGCCGATGAACGGAAATCCCGGGGCGAAGCCGATCATGTGTACGCTATAGACGCCGGACGTGTGGATTTTGATGACTTCTTCTTCGGTGAGGCCGTTATGCTCCGCGACAAAGATGAGATCAGGGCCGAAATCACCGCCATAGCAAACCGGGATTTCGATTTGACGTGGTGTGGGTGCTTCGACCTCATCTAAATGAGCCGTTAGGAGCCGCAATTCCTGTTCAACTTCTGCTTGCCTGATCTGGCACGGGTCGTAAAAAACAGTTACTGTCGTGAATGCCGGGATGAATTCAACTAGCCAATCCGGTGCTTGCTTTTCCAGAAGCGAGGACAGTTTGCGTACCGCTTGTTCCGACTCTTTATTGATGATGGTGCCGGTTTCGATGACCAGCGCCTGTTCACTGAGCGGGGAAAATGTGAATTCCAAAAGTTCACCTCATCTGCAGATTATTCTAAATACTTTAATAGTATAATGCTTTTCACTAGTGAATGAAAGTGGAGAATAGTTGGAGTTTATCATCTTAATATAGTAAATAATCGTTGAAGTAAAAGAAATAACTAAATAGATAGGCTCAGCAAAAAGGATGATCGTGGAAATAGAGAGAAAGCGCTTCCGAAAATTATTTGAGAAATGCTATTAAAGTAATAGCATTCTGTAAAAAAAACCGATGGCCGCAGAAGCGGGCATCGGGTCAGTAGAGCTTATTCTTCAATGTCGATTGGCTGTGTCACATCGGCGCCGTCAAAGAACTCAGCGGAAAGTTCAGCGATGGTGCCGTCTTCTAGCATTTCATCAATTGCTTTGTTGACGTTTTCGACCAGTTCATCGTTGCCTTTGTTCATGACCATGCCGCCTTCAGAAGGGCGGTATTTGATCGTCGGATGGATGACGATGTCGAGCTCCGGGAATGCTTCGATGGCAAGCGTCTGCAAATAATAATCGTTGAGGATGACATCGGTGCGGCCAATTGCCACATCGCGCAAATAGGTTTCGTTCGTTGCATTGTCATACGTCACTTCTTCAGCGCCATAAGAACGGGCTGTTTCCATATAGACGGATGTCGAAGCGCCGGCTGCTTTTTTGCCTTCGAGATCTTCGAGCGTCTCGATGCCAGAAAGGTCGCCTTCGCGGACAATGGCGGTACCGTATGAATATTTGAACGGCGTGGAGAACACGAATTTCTCCTTGCGGTCTTCGTTGATTTCGATATCGTTCGCTGCGATATCAACTTGGCCGGTCTGGACGGATGTCATCATCTCGTCAAATCCCATTTCAGAGAATTCCACGTCAAGTTCGAGGCGTTCAGCCATTTCGCGGACCACTTCAACTTCAAAGCCGGTCAATGCATCGGTGCCTTCCTCGCGGTACGAAGTCGGGTAAAGCGTGCCGGATGTCGCAACGGTCAATGTGCCTTGTTCTTGAATCTCATCCCACGCACTTGCAGTGTCAGCGGTTTCTTCGCTGTCACTGCCGCACGCGGACAAGGTAAGTGCTGCGGCTGCAGTGAGTGCGGCGACAGAAAACTTAGGTGTCATGATTTTATTCAAAAGAAGCTCCTCCTGTCTTGTCATACTTATGTAAAACATAGCATGAGAAGCGCTTTCAGGGAAGCTGAAATACTTCCGGAGATAAACACGGAATTATCTGATTTTTAAGTTTGACCAGGGTGGTCGAATGTTGTATATTTAAGTCGACCAGGGTGGTCTAGTTGCGTGAAGGAAGAGGAGGTGGATATCATCATTGCACGATTTGAAAGTTTGGAAGAAAGCAAGCAACACACCATCCGCCAGGCAGCACTCGAGGAGTTTGCGCAACACGGCTACAAGAAAGCGTCGACCAACCGCATCGTCAAAGCGGCAGGGATCGGCAAGGGAATGTTGTTTTATTATTTCACCAGCAAGCAGGAGCTCTACGAGTATTTGGTGAAGTATAGCCTTGAATTCATCCAAAGCCGCTATTTGAATCGAGTGGACGCAGGGGAATCAGATTTAATCGAACGGCTCACGCAACTGGCCCGCTTGAAAATGGAAGCCCAAGCGGAAAATGAAGAAGTGTTCAAGTTCTCGGCGGTTTTTTTGCAAGAAGGCGAAGCGCATTTGCCGAAAGAGCTGGCAGCGAAAATAGAGGAATTGAAGCAATCTGGCTACCGGCTTATGTATGAAGGCATCGACCATAGCCGTTTCCGAAAAGACGCGGATCCCGATAAAGTGTTCCATTTGATCCGTTGGTCAATCGATGGCTACCAGCAGGAACTGTTCACCAGATTGACAGGGCAAAAACTTGCCGATATCGATTTTGCGCCGCATTGGGAAGAATTCTACGCTTATTTAGCTATTTTGAAGAAGAGCTTTTACGAAACGGAGGAGGAATCGCGATGACGGTCGTCAAAACACAAGGGCTCAGTAAAACCTTCGGAGATTTCAAAGCGCTGGATGGTGTCGACATCGAAGTGAAAGAGGGGGAAGTGTTCGGTTTTATCGGGCCGAACGGAGCAGGAAAGTCAACGACCTTGCGCGTCCTGCTTGGAATTTTGAAAGCATCCGAAGGCAGTGCCGAGATTTTCGGCAAAGATGTCTGGAAAGATGCGGTCGATATCCATAAACGGGTGGCGTATGTGCCGGGTGACGTCAATTTATGGCCGAACCTGACCGGCGGCGAAGTAATCGATTTGTTCGGAAGATTACGCGGCGGCTACGATAAGGACCGGCGCGATGAATTAATCAGCCGTTTTGGGCTCGACCCGGGCAAGAAATGCCGGACCTATTCAAAAGGGAACCGCCAGAAAGTGGCGCTCATCGCCGCCTTTTCCGCGGATGCGGATCTCTATATCTTCGATGAGCCGACTTCAGGCCTCGACCCGCTCATGGAGCGCGTGTTTTCAGAATATGTCCAGGAAGCGAAAGCGCAAGGCAAGAGCATCCTATTGTCGAGCCATATCCTATCGGAAGTGGAAAAGCTGTGTGACCGGGTAGCGATCATCCGCAAAGGGCGCATCATCGAAACCGGGACACTGAAGGAAATGCGCCATTTGACCGGATCGCTAATGTTCATTGAAACTGACAAGCCGATACCTGATTTGGTGGAGCTTCGTGGGGTCCACCGTGTGCAGGCGTTTGACGGGGGCTGGTCGTTCCAAGTGGACGCCGATGAACTGGATGCGGTCGTCCGTCATTTAAGTGCGTTTGGCATCAAGCGGATGGAAAGCCGGCCGCCGACGCTGGAAGATTTGTTCATCCGCCATTACGAGGAAACGGAGACAGGAGCAGGAGGTGGCGTGTGATGAGCCAGCTTTTTGACCATACATGGAGTTTGATGCGTTTTATCCTGCGGCGCGACCGCGTTCGGTTGCCGATCTGGATCTTGTCGTTTGTTTTCGTGTCGGCAGGGATCGTCCTCGTCTTCGACAATTTATACGGAGATGATATCGAGCGGCAAGCCATTGCGGAAACGATGGAAAACCCGGCCATGGTCGCGATGGTCGGGCCCAATTACGGCGGGGCCGATTACACGACCGGCGCCATGACGGCACATGAAATGCTGGTCATGACCGCGGCGATTGTCGCCTTGATGAATATCTTGCTGGTCAGCCGCCATACGCGCGGGGATGAGGAGGAAGGGCGGCTTGAGCTTGTCCGTGCGCTGCCGGTCGGGCAGTTGTCCAGTTTAACGGCGGTGCTGCTGGTGCTCACTGCTGTCAATACACTGCTTGCGGTATTGACCGGTGTTTCAATGGCCGCGCTGCAAGTCGAGAGCGTCGACCTTCACGGTTCGCTCTTGTTCGGGGCAGCGCTCGGTGCGACCGGCTTGTTCTTCGCTGCGCTAACGGCCGTGTTTGCACAACTTACGCAAAATGCCCGTGCGACGACCGGCTTGTCGATCGCCGCTTTGCTGGTGTTTTATATGATTCGTGCAATTGGCGATGTCATGAGCGAGGCCTTGTCGCTCACTTCGCCGCTCGGCTGGATCCTGCGCGCCAAGCCATTTGTCGAAAACTTATGGTGGCCGGTCATGCTATCGGTGGGTTTGGCGTTGGCGCTGTCCATCTTGGCGTTGTATTTAAACAGCATCCGTGATCACGACTCCGGGTTTTTACCGACGCGTGCGGGTCGTACACAAGCCCCGGCAACGCTTCGCGGGCCGTTCGGCTTGGCGTGGCGGCTTCAGCGCACGGGCTTGATTGCCTGGGCGGTCGCGTTGTTCATCCTGGGCATCTCGTATGGGTCGGTGCTCGGTGAAATCGAACGCTTTTTTGAAGGCATCGATTTGTTCCAGCAATTGATCGTCGAGCAGGAAGGCTTTAGCTTGATCGAGCTGTTCATTCCTGTACTGTCTTCGGTCATGGCGATTCTCGCCTCGATCCCGGCCATCATGGTGATGCTGAAAGTGAAGACGGAAGAAAAGAATGGGCGCATGGAACACGTCATCGGCCGCTCGGTTTCCCGCTGGCGCGTGGCGTTCAGCTATTGGCTGCTTGCCGCATTGACGGCGATTACGATGCTGTTTTTGACCGGTATCGGGCTCGGCCTCGCAGGCAATGCCGTGCTTGATGAAGACTTGCCGCTAGGCACGTATATCGGTGCTTCGTTCGTGTATTTGCCAGCAGTGTTGATCATGATCGGTTTGGCGCTCGTGTTCATCGGCTTTTTGCCGAGTTTTGCGAGTGTTATCTGGCTCTACTTAGGTCTATCGTTTTTCGTTGTCTATTTGGGCGAGCTGCTGCAGCTTCCGGATTGGGTGGAGAAGCTGACACCTTACGGACATATTCCAGGCATTCCACTGGATGAAGTCAATTACGGTGGGCTGGCTTTGATGATTGTAATCGCTGTTCTCCTGTCTGTTGTGGGGGCCTATGGTTTCCGCCGGCGTGATTTGAAAACTTAAGGAGGTTGATCACATGACTCAAACGATTACGACATTTTTACTGTTTCAAGGGCAAGCAGAAGAGGCGATGAAACTGTATACTTCCATTTTCAAAAATTTCCATATCGATTCAGTGAAGCATCGGGAAGATGGTAAAGTAGAGCAGGCGAGCTTTACGTTGGCAGGCACTGAATACATGTGCATCGATAGCCCGATTCCGCATGAGTTCACTTTTACGCCTGCTGTGTCGCTATTTGTCCAAGTGGATGATGAAGCGCAATTCGATAAAGTCTATAGTGCTTTAAGCGAAGATGGAAAAGTACTAATGGAACCTGGCGATTACGGCTTCAGCCGGAAATTCGGCTGGTGCAATGACCGCTTCGGCGTATCCTGGCAAGTGACGATCAACTAGAGAATCCCCGGTGCACCGATGCACCGGGGATTTTTTTGGAGCTATTGAATTGCGATGATGGTAAGAAGATATGATTCCTACTTGTACTTGAATGCAGGCTAAAGCAGCAGCCAGGCGGCGAGCGGGCTGAGCAAGGCGCCAAGAACGGCGGCCAAGGTCATTGCCACAGAACTCATCGAGGCATCTTCCGGACCGTATTCGAATGCTTTCGCTGTACCAAGCCCGTGGGCAGAAGCGCCGAGGCCGATGCCGCGCCCGATCGGGGAGTCGATATTCAATAAGTGCAACAAATACGGCCCGAGCAGGATGCCCGTGAAGCCGGCAACCATGACGAATACGGCAGCCAGCGATGGAATGCCGCCGATTGTGTTCGCGACTTGCATGGCGACAGGCGTCGTCAATGATTTCGGCAAGACCGTCAAGATCAATTCTTCCGTAAAACCGAGCCAACGTGTAAACAAGGTGCCGCTGACAAGGCCTGCGATGACGCCCGCGACAATCCCGGCAGCGATCGGCACCAGGTTTTTCTGGAGCAATTCACGATGCTTGTAAAGTGGTACGGCAAGCGCGACGACAGCGGGCCCGAGAAAAGCCGCCACCCAGTCGCCGCCTTCCATATAAGTTTCATAAGGAATATCGAACAGGATTAAAATGGCCACGAGCGCTACCGTCGCCGTGATGACGGGGTTCAAGGGCGTTTTGCGAAAGCGCAGGTACACGAAATTGGCGACAACGTAAGTCGCTACGGTCAGGACGGAGAACACAATGGCTGAGGGAGTGAATGCCATGATTATGCTTCCTCCTTTTGCGCTGTGCTTCGATTTGCAATATACTGGCTTGCAAAGCCGGCAGCCGCCATCGTGATGAGCGTACTGATGATCACGATCGGCAGCAGCAACACGCCTTTTCCGGAAAACAAGGGGCCGTAATCAACGACGCCGACCGTTGCCGGAATGAAATATAAGGAAAGAAAGCTTAATAAAAAAGTGGCGCCTGCGTCTATCCATTCCAGTGGATAGATTTTCAGCAATAAAGCGCTGAACAATAGCAAAAAGCCGATGATGCTGCCAGGCATCGGCAGCTGGAGCAAAGCTTGAATGGCTTCACCGATCAGCAAAAACCCGTACAGGACAAGCAATTGCAAAATGATACGAATGATCTTCATAGGGTACCTCCGCCTTCCGGTCAGTTTTGGAAAACGATGGACGTCTTCATATATGTAGATATTTTACAGCAATCGAGGGGAAATGCGAGTCAATTTATTCGGAAATGGAGACGGAATAACTGTAAGGAAAGGAAGAAAATGTTATAGCGCGAAAGCTCTATACAACAAGGTTTTAAGCGAATAATGAAATTTTCCGAAAACAAGAATTTAACACTTGCATTTTGTAGAGGATGTTGTAGTATTACCTTATGCAATATATCGCATACAATTATTCGTTGATAGTATTTCGGAATAAAGAAGAATGAATATTCAAAAAAGTAAGGGAGCTAGTAAGTATGGACAGCAAATTATCGATGAAGGCTTATCTTATCATTGGGACAATGCTTTTCGCATTGTTTTTCGGAGCAGGGAACTTGATCTTCCCCGCGCAGCTCGGCCAGTATGCAGGTGAAAATGTCTGGGTGGCAATGGCTGGTTTCTTAACGACAGGGGTCGGCTTGCCGCTACTCGGCATTTTGGCGATCGGTTTTTCAAAAAGCCGGGACTTGCAGGATCTCTCAAGCCGCGTGCATCCGGTGTACGGCTTATTGTTCACCGCCGCGCTTTATTTGACGATTGGGCCGTTTTTCGCATTGCCGCGGACAGCAGCCGTTTCTTATGAAGTGGGCATCGTGCCATTTATCGGAGACGGATCGATTACGATCGGTTTGATTGTCTTCTCACTCATTTTTTATGTGGTTTCTTTATTGTTGTCGTTGAACCCAACGCAAATGGTCGACAGCATCGGTAAATTCCTGGCTCCAGCCATCTTGATCGTCCTTGGCGTCTTGCTAGTCGCGGCGTTCGTCTCTCCGATGGGCGAGGCTGGCCCTGCACAAGACGGGTACGCAAGCGGCGCCTTTTTGACCGGCTTTACGGAAGGATACAATACGATGGATGCGCTCGCTTCGCTCGTGTTCGGAATTATCGTCATTTCAGCGGTCCAGAAAATGGGCGTCACCTCATCTAAGGGCTTGCTGAAGGCGACGCTTCTCAGCGGTGCCGTGGCAGCTGGATTATTGGCTGTCGTTTACACGGGAATCGCTTTCCTTGGCGCGACCAGCACTTCTCAGCTGGGCCTTTTGGAAACCGGCGGGCCGGTTCTGAGCGGGGCTTCTGAACATTATTTCGGCACATTCGGCGCCATGCTATTGGCCGTGATCATCATCTTGGCATGCCTTACAACAGCAGTCGGCTTGACTGTCGCCACTTCAGAATTTTTCCATAAGCTGACGCCTGGCATCAGCTACCGCACATATGTCTTTATCTTCACCATCTTTTCGTTAGTGGTAACGAACGCTGGACTTTCGAATATCATCACGTATTCCATTCCGGTATTGATGTTCTTGTATCCACTCGCAATCGTCCTGATCATGCTGGCATTCATGTCGCCGCTTTTCAACCACAGCCGCATCGTCTACGTATCGGCTATCGGCGTGACGTTCTTCATCGCGATCGTCGACGGATTGAAAACTTTGACAGGCTCGCTCGGCATTGAAAATCCGGCTTGGCTCCAAAGCATCATCGACTTTTATGCTGAGGTCCTGCCGCTTTACGGCGACGGGCTCGGCTGGCTAGTGCCGGCTTTGGCCGCTATCATCATTTCAGGTGTGGCCGCCCGTTTGAGAAATCGCGGGGAAGCGGAATCTCCAGCCTTCACAAATCGCTAAAAAAAGCTGTTCCCAACGTGTGCGACACGTTGTGGAACAGCTTTTTTAAATGCCTTTGGAAGCGGTCAATTCTTCAATAGTGCGGACCCAATTGGATTTCATCAAGTGTGAAATCTTTTCGGCGTCTCCGGCTTTGAGAGTTTCGATGATTTCGATGTGCTCGTCATGGGAGCGCATCGTCAAGACTAGGGAATGGTGGAAAAATTGTCTGCGGACATGTGATTGAAGCTGGCCGAGAATGGAATCTATATATGGATTTCCGGCTGCATCCACGATGATCTGATGGAATTCTTCATCGATTTTCAAAGCAGAGAAGGAATCGCTGTTGCGGATGGCGCGCGCAAATTTCCGGTTGGTTTCTTCCAACAGCCCAAAAATCTCAGGGGTCAAATTCGGAATGGCCAGCTCACCGGCAAGTGCTTGCAGCACAGCAAGAGGAGGCAGGAGGTGTTTGATGTCTTCGATATGGATATCCGTAACGCGTGTCGCTTTGCCGGGAAACATTTCAATGAATCCTTGTACTTCAAGAAGCTGCAGGGCTTCACGAATCGGCGTCCGGCTCAAATTGAGCGCTTCAGCGAGTTCGGTGTCAACCAGTTTCTCACCAGGCTGTAAGGTGCCGTCAATGATCCATTGCTGCAATTGTAAGTGGGCACTTTCTTTAGCGGAAACGCGTACCGGCCTTGTATGGTCTACAGGAATCGGCATAGTAAATCTCCTTTCGAAATTATCTGACTCCATTATACACTAATCTGCAAAGCAATAAAATGCAGAATGCAATATATCTAAAACGCTGATTTGCGAATGTCAGTTTGATGCCCTCTGTAAAGGGAATAACAGCATTATCAGGAAACTTTAAGGAGGAGCCGCCATGCTATCATTCTTTACCAGTAAAGACGAACAAACCTTTGCTATCGAAGTCGAGGGCAAAGTAACCAAAGACGATTTGAAGAAATTTGACAATGTGGTGTTCGAAAAATTCCGCAACGATCAGAAATTTAATGTGTACGCCGTGATCGGCGATATCGACACGCCTACAGCGGGCGCCATGTTCGAAGAGTTGGCCATCGATGCCAAACGCTGGAGCCAATACAATAAACTCGCGGTCGTCAGTGAAAAAGACTGGCTCGACAAAGTATCGGGCGCACTCGACAAACTGCCTGGCGTGCAAGCCAAACATTTCCCAATGGACCAGATGGAAGCAGCCTGGGATTGGATAAAGGAGAGGTGACGAGATATGTTGTCAATTGTACCGAGCAAAGACATCGAAACGATTGCGATTGAAGTGGAAGGGCGTGCCAGCAAAGCCGATATCGAAAAACTGGATCATGTCATCCGCGACAAAGTGAGCGAAAAAGGACATTTCAATATGTATGCCATCATTTACAAAGTGGAAGATTCAACTTTGTTCGATGCGGCAGATAGTGCGGTAATCGACCGGCACAGCTGGAGCCAAGCGCGCAAATTCGCGGTTATCAGCGAAAGGGACTGGACCTCGGCAGCGAGCGGCTGGCAAGGCTTCGCGGACGGCCTGGAAACTCGCCATTTCAACCTCGACGAAATGAACGATGCATGGGAATGGATGCAAGAATAACCAATGAATACAAAGCGTTCCGCATTGCTGCGGAGCGCTTTTTTCTTTTGAGAGGATTATGCAGATATAAAGATAGAAGTTGAAATTTAGTGATTACAATAGCTTGCGCTATGAGACTTCGTTTCAGGGGGCTGCTTTCCGAGGGGCGGGTGTTGAGCCAATGTGCGGCAAAGAGAGCCGCACATTTGTCTCGCCAGCCCGCGCGGTCCCTCAGGAGTCAGCCCCCTTCCACTCCGTCTCTAGTTTTAGAGTGAAAGATCATTTTTTGCTCATTAAATATTAAATGTAGAAACAATTCAGGTTTTCTAGCTCAAGTTATCTTTGGAGTAGAGAAGCGAGCTAATCCTGATACTGCCACCAACATTTTCGACTAAAGCACAAATGTGCCAGACACTACATCACAGGAGGCGATTCCCCCGCTAGCCGGCAACTGACTAAAGAAGCAGACCTAGTTGAACGCACCTTAGGCAATGAAATCACTCAGCCGCCGAGCGACAAGGGTGAGCCGACGCAGTAAGACAAGTGTCCTTCTTGGCTTGCTGCCAAAGGCCAACCCAAAGCACGGCGGCGACTACTCAGGCGAAACTCAAACAAAGGCAAAAACAATTCGACAAGTAAACTCTCACTAGCTTCTAGCTTCTTATACATTTCTTCCGGGAAGCGATTCCCCAACTAGCTACAGAAGCCGGACTGACTAAACATTCTTCACTCAATGAAATCACTCAGCCGCCGAGCGTAAAGGGGTGAGCCGATGCCGTAAGCCAAGTGTCCTTCTTGGCTTACGGCTAAAGGCCAACCCAAAGTCCGGCGGCGACTACTCAGACGAAACTCAAACAGAAGCAAAAACAATTCAACATCTAAACTCCCACTATCTTTTCCAATCATGTCCCGGGAAGCGATTCCCCTACTAACCTGAAGCTCCGATAGAACATCAAACACATTTCCACAAGTTAACCCTCGCTATCTTCACTAAGCTTCTTCAATACGCACAAGCTCAGCACGCACGATGTGGAAGAGGTTCAAGACAAGCGTCTTGCCCGCTGTATCTTCAACCGGAAGCAGGCTGACGGCAATGCCGATGAAATGGTCTTCCAGTGCGCCTTCAATGCGGATGCCTTCCAGCATGTCGCCATTGGTCAGCAGGATGTTGTAGATGTAGTATTTCTTTTTCACGACGGCTCCTCCTTTCCTTATCCAATTCAATGAAAAGGGCCTTTGAAAGTGGGCAGGGCGACGGATTTCCTTTACACTGATTATAATGCAAAACGCAACGGCATAGATAGGATGAGGAATTGTGAGAAACGAAATGACGGTAACAGTGAAAGATGTTTTGAGAAATGAATTGGCGAAAGGGTCTCCGCTCATCACAAAATACGGATTGATGAGTGAAATCGATGCACCGGAAGGCACATTGCTGCGCCTCGTTGATAAAGATGGGGAATATTTGGGCACAGGTTATTACGGCGAACAGAACAAAGGCGCTGGCTGGATCTTGACGAGAAACCAAGACGAGGCAGTCGGCCAAGCCTTTATCGAACGCAAGCTGGAATTGGCGTTCAGCCGCCGCGAGAAATTCTTCAACAATCCGGAGACGACCGCTTTCCGTGTCTTCAACGGCGAAGGCGATGGTTTCGGCGGGTTGACGATCGATTATTATGCCGGATTCTACCTGCTGTCCTGGTATAGCGAAGGCGTCTATTCGTTCCGCGAAGACGTCGTGGCAGCTTTGGAGAATGTAGTGGAATGCATCGGAATCTATGAGAAAAAACGGTTTGATACGAAAGGCCAGTATATCGAAGACGATGATTTCGTATCGGGCGAGCGTGGGGAATTCCCATTGATCGTCCAAGAAAATGGCATGAATTTTGCGGTGTATTTGAACGACGGCGCAATGACCGGCATCTTCCTCGACCAGCGCGATGTGCGCCAGGCGATCCGCACGAAATACGCAGACGGCAAAACGGTGCTCAATACCTTTTCTTACACAGGGGCCTTTTCAGTAGCGGCGGCGCTTGGCGGAGCGGACAAGACGACGAGCGTGGATCTCGCGAAGCGCAGCTCGGCGAAAACGATCGAGCAGTTCAGCATCAACGGCATTGATTTTGACGAGCAGGACATTCTGGTGATGGATGTCTTCAATTATTTCAAATACGCGAAGCGCAAAAACCTAAACTTTGATATGGTCGTCCTCGATCCCCCAAGTTTTGCGCGCTCGAAAAAGCACGTTTTCAGTGCGGCGAAAGATTACACTAATTTGATGAAAGAAACGATCGATATTACGGCGCCGGAAGGCTTGATCGTCGCTTCGACCAACAGCGCTTCATTCAATATGAAGAAGTTCACCCAAATGATCGATAAAGCTTTTAAAGATAAAAACCAGAAATACAAAGTGGTGGAGACTTATAGCCTGCCGGTCGATTTCCATGTCGACAGAAGATTCCCGGAAGGCGATTATTTGAAAGTGCTTTTCCTCCGTTTACTGTAAGGCGGGCTCATAAGCAGAAACAAAGAGCGCAGATGGGCATTCAAAGGCGAATGTGCAACTGCGCTTTTTGTGCATTTTATTGCTGGATCAGATTGGTTTATAATGGAAAAAAAGAACGTGATTACTTAATTTGGAGGCGGCATAATGGCAAAAGCAATATCCTCATCTTCGCTCGCAGGGAACCCGGTTTATCCGGTGATGTTCGCGATCGGCGGTGTCCATTTACTGAATGATTCCTTGCAGGCAGTGATTCCAGCAATGTTCCCGATTTTAGAGAAGGACCTGGGCTTGTCCTTCACACAGCTCGGGCTGATCGCTTTTGCGCTCAATATGGTGGCGTCTGTCTTGCAGCCAGTCATCGGGTTTGCAAGCGATAAAAAGCCGATGCCTTATGCATTGCCGCTTGGTATGGTGTTCTCGTTCATTGGGATCGCAGGCTTGGCGTTTGCGCCCGAGTATTGGCTCATCTTATTGTCGGTCATTTTTCTCGGTTTCGGTTCTGCGGTCTTTCATCCGGAAGGTTCGCGCGTGTCGTATATGGCAGCGGGATCAAGACGCGGCTTGTCGCAATCGATTTACCAAGTCGGGGGCAATTCTGGGCAAGCGCTGGCGCCTTTGATCAGTGCCTTTATCCTGGTGCCGCTTGGGCAACGGGGAGCGGCCTTGTTTCTTTTTGTCGCAGCACTCGGCATTTTCGTATTATCCAAAATTTCCGCCTGGTACAAGGCACAGTTAGAGCGCGATAAGCTGGAGAAAGTGAAAAAAACGGTGCTGTCTTCTTTGCCGCCTTTGACGAAAAAGCAGGTGGGCACTGCTTTGACTTTGCTGTTGTTGATCATTTTCGCGCGCACTTTTTACATAACGACGATCACCAGTTTTTATATTTTCCATTTAATGGATAATTATGGTGTGACGATTCAGCAAGGGCAAATGTTCATCTTCCTATTTCTCGGAATCGGGGCGTTCGGGACCTTTTTCGGCGGCCCACTTGCAGACCGCATCGGCCGCAAGCGCGTCATTGTGCTGTCGTTGCTCGTACCGATTCCGTTGGCGCTGGTGCTGCCGTATGTGGCCTTGCCGATTGTCGCTGTCATTCTTGCCGTATTGGGCTTTTTCCTTATGTTGAGCTTTTCTGTCATGGTCGTCTACGCCCAGGAACTCGTACCGAGCAGAATCGGCACGATGTCCGGGCTGACAGTCGGCTTGGCATTTGGCATGGGGGCCATTGGAGCGGTCGCGATCGGTGTGTTGATGGATTCGATCGGCGTTTATGAAACGATGGTCATTATTTCCGTGCTGCCGATACTCGGGCTGGTTGGCCTCGCTTTGCCGAAAGACCGGAAAATTGCTGCCGCGTAAATGGCTTGGCCGGATAGATAGGAGATGGAGTTATGGAATCAATTCAGAAAAAACAAAGCATCAAGCCGTTTTTCACACTGTTAACGTCGATTAAAATCCCGAAATGGGCGCTCGTTTTTGGGCTGGCGACCAGTTTAGTCACGACCATCGTCGGCTTGCTTGTCCCGTTGCTGACGAGAGAGTTAGTGGACGGGTTTTCAGTGGAGGCATTGAGCGGAGGATTGATTGCCGCGCTTGCCGCTGCTTTTATCGTGCAGGCGGTCATTAACGGCGTATCGATTTATTTATTGAGCATGGTCGGGCAGCGGATTGTGGCTGGGCTGCGCGAGCGCATGTGGCTTCATTTGCTACGTTTGCGTGTTGGCTATTTCGACCAGCACGCAAGCGGGCAAACGGTGAGCCGTGTCGTCAACGATACCGGCATCGTCAGGAATCTCATCACCGATCATTTCCCGAATTTCGTGACCGGCATCATTACGATCATCGGGGCGGTCGCGATCCTTCTGGTGCTGGACTGGAAAATGACTTTGATCATGATGCTCGCAGTGCCGTTGACAATTGCCATCATGATTCCTTTAGGACGCAAGATGGCGAAGATTTCCCGCAGCTTGCAGGATGAAACCGCCGTATTCACGGGCGACGTCCAGCAGACGCTCGGGGAAATCCGCTTGATGAAATCATCGACAGCGGAACGAGTGGAAGAACAGCGCGGGTTGTCGGGCGTCCAGAAATTATACGGGCTCGGCATGAGAGAAGCGAAAGTCTATGCTTTGATCGGCCCGCTGATGTACTTGGTTGTTATGGTCGTTATCGTGATGATCATCGGCTACGGCGGTATCCGTGTATCGGAAGGGTCGATGTCGACCGGATCCTTAGTCGCTTTTCTTCTGTATTTGTTCCAGATTGTTGTGCCGCTCGCTACGTTTGCGCGGTTCTTTACAGAGTTGCAAAAAGCCAGAGGGGCGACAGAACGCATTATCGATATTTTGGAACTGCCACGTGAAGAACAACATCGCGGCATCGAACTGGACATCACCGGCAAAACACTGCGCCTTGAAGACGTCAGTTTTGCATACGAAAACGGCGAGCCAGTGTTGCAGGGCGTGTCGTTTGAAGCGCGGCCTGGCCAGAAGATTGCGTTTGCTGGGCCGAGCGGTGGAGGCAAGACCACCATTTTCGGATTGATTGAGCGCTTTTACGAACCGACCGCCGGCACCATTACAATCGGTGATGTGCCGATTGGGGATGTGGCGATCGCTTCTTGGCGCGACCAGATCGGCTATGTATCACAGGAAAGTGCCATGATGGGCGGGACGATCCGTGCCAATCTGACTTATGGCTTGCCGGATGCGGACAGTTATGCAGATGAAGAGTTGTGGCGCGTCTCCCGCATGGCGTACGCTGAGGAATTCATCGCTTCGTTTCCGGACGGATTGGATACACAAGTCGGGGAGCGCGGCGTCAAATTGTCCGGTGGGCAAAGACAGCGCATTGCCATCGCCCGCGCATTTTTGCGCGATCCAAAATTATTGATGATGGACGAGGCGACAGCGAGCCTCGACAGCCAGTCGGAAGGCATCGTCGGCCAGGCGCTTGGCCGCTTAATGGAAGGGCGCACGACATTGGTCATCGCCCATCGGTTGTCGACAATCGTCGATGCCGATCAGATTGTCTTTATCGAAGGTGGTCGGGTCACCGGCATCGGGAACCACCGAGAACTGACCGGGAAGCATGCACTATACCGCGAATTCGCCGAGCAGCAATTAACCTAATGTTTTTTCTTGAGATTGACGCAACGTCAAGGTTTATGATGAAGTCATCAGGAGGTGGCGGTATGTATACCGTGCAGAAATTGGCAACGCTTGCCGGCGTGAGTGCGCGGACTTTGCGCTATTACGATTCGATCGGCTTATTGACGCCGCAAAAAAACGACTCCGGCTACCGGGTGTACGGAAGTGCAGAAATTGATCGTCTCCAGCTCATCTTATTTTACCGAGAGCTCGGTTTTGGGCTTCATGATATCGCGAAGCTGTTGGACGAGCCGGGTTTTGATGAAACCGAAGCATTGATCGGGCAGCGGGAACAATTGATGCGGGAACGCAGCCGCCTGGACCTTTTGATTACAAATGTGGAGAAAACGATTTCCACAAAACAAGGGGAGAGTCGAATGGCAGATCATGAAAAGTTCGAAGGATTCAAGAAGCAGCTGGTTGAGGGCAATGAAGCGGCTTACGGGAAAGAAATCCGCGAGAAATACGGCGACGCGGAAGTCGACCGTTCAAACGCCAAAATGCTCGGCATGGGCCAGGAACAATATGAAGCATTCAAACGCCTTGAGCAAGAGATACTGAAAAAGTTGGAGCATGCACTGAAAGAAGGCGAACCAGCGGGAACCGCGGGACAGGAAATTGCCGATTTACACCGACAGTGGCTGGGGTTTACATGGGGCAGCTATGAACCGAAAGCTCACGCTGGACTGGCGGAAATGTATGTCGCGGATGAACGCTTCGCAGCCTATTATGAAAAAGCCGGCGAAGGGGCAGCGAAATATTTGCGGGATGCGATCATTGCCTATACAGATCAGCAAGATGAATAAAAATGGGCCCGCTTGCTTGCGGGCTTTTTTTGGTTTCAATCGGCAAGGCGCGGGAATGGAAGTAAACAATAATAAGAGAAGATGGGGGTGGGGAAGATGCTGACAGTGATGAGCTTTAATATTGCATCAGGCAAGCGGATCGACGGAAAGCTGGATCTTGAACTAACGGCTCAGGCGATTGAACAAGGACAAGTGGATGTCGCTGGATTGCAGGAAGTGGACCGAAACTTTTCTTCCCGCAGCCGTTTTTGGGACCAGGCCAAATGGCTTTCCAACCGGCTTGGCATGCACATGGCGTACGGGCCGAATTTGGTTGACAGGGGAGCCGGAGGTGCACGGCCGAAGCGTGAATACGGCAACGCCATTTTGAGCCGCTATCCGATCCTGTCATTCCGCAACCATGATTTGAGCGCAGTCGAAGTCCATCCCGAAGAGTTCGAGCCGCGCGGGATGCTCGAAGCGATTATTGAAATGGAGGGGTTCCGGTTTTCTTTCTATAACACGCATCTATCGCTTATTGATGAGGAAGTGGACCGCAACTTGACGGAAATCATCGCCATCACTACCGATAATCCGCTGGCGCAAGTGCTGGTGGGGGATTTCAATGCTGCGCCATCCACCAAACATATCCAGCGATTTTCCAAGCATTTTTATAACGGGTTCGGTTCGGGACCTTATCCCGATACGTATAAAAAACAAGGCGACCACGGCCAAAAAATCGATTATATTTTCCACGATGCCCATTTTCAAGCATTGGAAGCGTGGACCATCGATACCGATGCATCGGATCATGTTCCAATTGTGGCAAAAATCAGAAATTTACAAAACTCTAACAATTTTTAACCTGTTTTTAACTTACAAAAGCGCCATCCTTGCTATAATGAAGGGGACAATTGCAGCTGCCACTGATTCGTTTCAACCAGAAAAGGAGATGGTCTCATGCACGGCGATGCCAGCAGGACACCAACAGTGAAAGTGATGTCGTTCAATATTGCCCATGGAATGGGCATGGATGGCGAAGTGGATTTAGAAAGAACCGCACAAGTGATTGAAGCATCGGGAGCTACCGTAGTGGCACTTCAGGAAGTCGACCGTTATTTTTCAGCCCGTAGTTTTTATATGGATCAGGTCGAATGGCTTTCTGAACGGCTCGGAATGTACGCCGCGTATGGCGCCAACCTGAACCAGGCACCGGATGATCCCGAACGCCCGAACCGCCAGTACGGCAATGCAACGTTAAGCCTTTATCCAATCAAGTACGCAGAAAACCATTTTT
This sequence comes from Planococcus rifietoensis, assembly GCF_001465795.2. Classification (NCBI taxonomy): domain Bacteria; kingdom Bacillati; phylum Bacillota; class Bacilli; order Caryophanales; family Caryophanaceae; genus Planococcus; species Planococcus rifietoensis. Next base: position 3,449,755 of record NZ_CP013659.2, read on the forward strand.
TGACGCAAGTCGTAACAGACATCTACAATAATGAGCAGCGAGGCGTTCTCGAGACAGTAATTGAAGTCGGAGGCACTTACCTCAAAGTGTTGAATGCCCATTTAGCGTTGAAAGATGAAGAGCTTGAAATGAGCATTGCGGAAATATTGGAGATTGCCGGCAAGAGCCATTTCCCGAAAATCATCGCGGGTGATTTCAATGCACCGCCGACCCATCGTCATTTGGCGCATCTTCACCAGACCATGACAGATGTCTTCTTGAAAGCAAAGCGCGGCGATGCCTACACGTATCCATCTCCTTATGAAAATCATGAAACTGGCGAATCGTTCAAGCCGATGACGCGCATCGATTATATTTTTGCCGACCGCGGCTTTGACGTACGAGATGCAGAAAAAATCGAAACGGCTGTATCGGATCATTTGCCGATCACCGCAGAGCTCGTTTGGACACAGAAACACGACTCGGCTGCGATCATCGTACCTGCAGCCCAACCAGCCAAACAAAAAATTTAAACACAAAAGCCGCCGGCAATGTTTAACTGCCGGCGGCTTTTTTATGCATGGATCGATTACGCGAAGCTTTTTTGAGTGGCTGTCTTGGAGCGGCGCGCGAGTTTGACGAGCAAGTAGACAAGCGGCGTGTCCGCTGCTGCAACGACCCATTTGAACAAATACTGCGTCAAAATCATGGCAGCCAACGCCGACAGCGGCATCGTCCCATAAAAAGCGATCGTGATGAAAATCGTCGTATCCACCAATTGGCTAACCATCGTCGAGGCATTATTGCGCAGCCACAATTTCGACTCGCCGTTACGTGCTTTTAATTTATGGAAAATCGTGACGTCCAGGTTTTGGCTGATGAAATAAGACACCAAACTCGCAAGCGTTACCCGGAAGCCGGCCGAGAAGATCGATTCAAACGCTGCCTGGTCCGCAAAAAATGGCGCAGAGGGCAAATGAATGGCCGCAAAGATGAATGCCAGCGCTGCGAGTTGTGTGATAAACCCAGCCATGACCGTCTGGCGCGCGGCTTCTTTGCCGTACACTTCCGCAATCGTGTCGGTGATTGGGAACGTGAAGACATAGACGATGACTGCAGCCGGCAGTACGGCCCATTCGCTGATGGAAAATAGTTTTACGGCCAAGATATTCGACAGGATGAGCAAACCGACAAAAGCGCCGTTCAAATAAAGTAGCATGGACGGTTCTCCTTATCGGTTGGTGATCGTTTCCGGATTCATGTCGTGGTTCATCATCCGGTACGTCGCCATTTCTTCGTATTTCGTGCCTGGCTTGCCATAGTTCGTATACGGGTCGATCGACAAACCGCCGCGCGGAGTGAATTTGCCCCATACTTCGATATAGCGCGGGTCGAGCAGTTCGATCAAGTCATTCATGATGATGTTGACGACATCTTCATGGAAATCGCCATGGTTGCGGAAGCTGAATAAATACAGCTTCAAGGCTTTGCTTTCGACGAGTTTCTTGTCGGGAATGAAGCTCAAGTAAATTGTCGCGAAATCGGGCTGGCCGGTTTGCGGGCACAGCGAGGTGAATTCCGGGCAATTGAATTTAACGAAGTAATCGCGCGTGTGGAGATTGTCGATCGCTTCTAGAATGCCTGGGTCGTATTCGAATTTGTAGCGCGTGTTCTGGTTGCCGAGCAAAGACAAATGCTCGAGTGTTTCTTCATTTCTTCCTGCCATGTGAGTGGCCTCCTTATATTCGGCCGGCTGGGGGAGAGCTATAAAAAATTCGGACAAACGAAAAGCCGAATCGCATGTGGATTCGGCTTGATTTCAAAATCCATAGTTTTTTATAGAGGGTGGAATGCTATGAACCTCTCCCGTTGCCGGGTTATTTAATTTCCTGCCTTATCGTATAAGATAGGGGCGGTTCTGTCAATTGTTGGTTTGTTATGGCTTAGAGTCTGCAATTTGCGGGTCATACGTTTTGATGCATGATAAAGAGTGAGTAGAAAAGCTTCCGCTTCTCGACTTCGTTTCAGGGGGGCTGCTTTCCGAGGGGCGGGTGTTGAGCCAATGTACGGCAAAGAGCGCCGTACATTTGTCTCGCCAGCCCGCGCGGTCCCTCAGGAGTCAGCCCCCCTTCCACTCCGTCTTTAGTTTTAGAGTGGAAGAGCATTTCTTCATTCTACTTGATAAAAGATGTGAAAATGTGTCGGGCTTTATAGCTCAAGTCATCTTGATTAATAAAGATGTAATTGTAAATTCTATTCCGATTATAAACTTTCTATTCAAGCATCTTAAACCTAGACGCCACATCCCAGGAAGCGATTCCCCCACTAGCCGGCAACCGATTATAGAAGCAGAGCTATCTAATCATGCTCCACACATTGAAATCTCTAAGCCGCCAAGCGCCACGGGTGAGCCGACGCCGTAAGACAGGCGTCCTTCCTGGCTTATGGCAAGAGGCCAATCCAAAGCAGGGCGGCGACTACTAAACTGAAGCACAAATAGAATTACGGAACAATGAGACAAGCAACCCCTCGCTATCTTCTCACACGCTCGATCTGGGAAGCGATTCCCCCGCTAGCCGGCAACTTTATATAGAAGCAGATCAATTTAATCATGCTCGATACATTGAAATCTTTAAGCCGCCCAGCGCCACGGGTGAGCCGACGCAGTAAGACAAGTGTTCTTCTTGGCTTACTGCCAAAGGCCAACCCAAAGCAGGGCGGCGAATACCAACATGAAGCTCAACTAATGAACAGGAATGATTCCACAAGCAAACCCTAACTATCTTCTTTTCCAGCAAATAAAAAAAGCTAGAGACAGAATCTCTAGCCTTTCATTATTAATGGAATGGGCACCCTGATTGAACAGTTGTGTTCTTCTGTTCGTGATAGAACACATTGTCTGGGCGGTTTTTCAGTTTTTGCACGTCTTTTAAGATTAAGCGGCTTTTTGGCATAGTTGGCATGCGGGACATGTCGTAGGACAAGTCTTGTTCAGGCACGCTGTATTTCAAGTTCTCCGCAAAATATTTGAAGATTGATTGCATATACATGACCGTCATCCATTCGCCTGCGCAGCGGTGTCCGGTATGGTGGTCGCCGCCTCCTTGCGGAATGAAAGAAAATGGGCTGCCGTTCCATGTGCTGAAACGTTCTGGGATGAATTCATCAGCGTTGTCCCAAGAATCCGGGTGATGGTTCGTGCCATAAAGGTCCAGAATGACGCGCATGTCTTTTTTGAAGTGAACGCCGTTCCAGTTGAAATCTTTTTTGGAGATCGCTGCCATGACCGGTGCGAACGGATAATAACGGCGCACTTCCTGGGCGAAATTGTGGCTGTAATTGTTTTCGTCTGCTTGGAGTTTGCCACGCGTGACTGGGTTTTCGTGCATCGCCATGACGCCGAAGACGATAAAGTAAGCTGTAGCAATCATCGGGCGGTAGGCGTTATTCAAGTCGACAGCTGCCGTCTCGAGGTCGAGCAGCTTGCCGTTCGGTGTCCGGTGGTGGGCGACTATATACGCTGCCGTATAGGCCGGCGGATTGTATTCGCCTTTGCGGATTTGCTTGATGATTTTTTTCAGCCAGTCTTCGTGCGCATTGCGCGCTTTCATGCCTTCAAGGTAGCGTCCTTCAGTAAGGCCGAATGAATCGACCATCGTCACGAGTTCCCATGTGCGCTGCTTGACTTCGCTTTCTTTCATCGGCAAACCAGCCCAGTGGATCATGGAGCGCGTGAAGATTTCTTCGATTTCATCCAATAGGACAACTTCGTCCATCTGCTCCCATTGTTCGGCCTTTGTTTCAAGTTCTTGGATTACCATGCGTTTGGCATCTTCTAAACGTTCAGGTGTCATCATCGACAGGAACATGCGCTTTTGTTGGTGATGGTCTTCGCCGTCGCGGCCGTGGACCGCACCTCGCCCGAATAGCGTTTGCTCAAGCGGAAGCGGCGCTGCGCCGCTGCGCTTGAAATAATCATTATTGTAGAACAGTTCAGCCGCTTCTTCGCCGGCCATGCACACTACCTTTTTCCCGAGCAGGCGGGTTTCAAAAATATCCGAACCCAGCTCTTTGCGGCGGCCAGGCAGGAAATCAAATCCTTCTCCGAGAAGGGATAGGGTATTGTCCAATTCTTTTGCTTTCGGGATCGGGTGCTTCACTTTCATGTAACGTCAGCTCCTTCAGTATGTTCAATGCAGGCACTTAACCTGTTTAAGTTGAAAAGTCATTGTAGGAAACCATACCCTTTTGGCGCTTCGGTAAACGCTTCCCGGATTTCTGGATGGCGCGTATCAAAAAACTGGAGTAGGCGTTTTTTCATGGTACACTTAAAGCAAAAGATAGGCTGAAAGGAGCGGCAAGGATGACAAATGGATTCGGCGGCTTATCCCGCCAGGCACTCGATTGGGTCGAGTCGAAATGGCAAGGCGCTGTGCTAGAAGAAGCTGTTCCCTTAGAAGGCGGGACTTCTTCACTGCTTTACGAAATTCGCGCAAGCAAAGACGGAGAGCAGCAGAGTGTCGTTTTGCGGCTTCACCATAAAGGGGAGTGGCTAGACCAGGAACCGGACTTGGCGAGGCATGAAGCGATGAGCCTGGAGCTTGCAGAAAAATCGGGCATTGCCGCTCCGCGTATTTTGGCGTTTGACGAAAGCGGTGAAGCGTGCGGCATGCCGGCTGTACTGATGACGAAAGTTCCGGGAGCGGTCATCTTGCCTCCTGCGTACGATGCGGCTTGGCTTGACGGGCTTGCTGGAACACTCGCGGAAATACACCGCCACAAAGCAGAAGGCTTTCCTTATGAATATTTTGCCTATAACGATGCTAGACGCCTCGAGCGGCCGAAATGGTCGCGCGTGGAAGGCGATTGGATGCGCGCATTCTATATTGTGGCTGCAGGCGGGCCACCGGTTGAATATTGCTTGATTCATCGCGATTATCACCCGGGAAATATTCTATGGGAAGAGGGGCGTGTCAGCAGCGTCGTCGATTGGGTGAATACATGCCGGGGGCCTGCGGGTGTCGATGTTGGGCATTGCCGTGTCAACTTAGCGCAGCTTTACGGCACACGCATCGCCAACGAATTTTTGGATGCTTACGAACGCCATGCCGGTGAATCGTTTGTGTACGATCCATATTGGGATTTGCTGTCACTGATCGATACCTTGGATGGCAAGCCGGCAGTCTACCCTGGATGGAAGACGTTTGGCATGGCCGGTTTATCCGATGAATTGGTCCGTTACCGCTTGGATGAGTATTTGATGAGCTTGATGGACCGCTTCGATGATTTCTAAGCTATGCCCCTGAGGTTTGATTTCTCCGAGAAAGGCAATATATATAGCACAAGCGAGTATTTGGAGGAGGAGTCATAATGACGGACGAACAGCAAAAGAACTTGAAGCAAGAACTCGAAGCGCAATTGAAATCGCTCGAGGAACGGATGGAACAAACAGAGGAATTCGAAACTAGCGAACTATCCAATTACGATAATCACCCGGGCGATAACGCCACTGATCTGTATGACCAGGAACGCGGGATGGCGATGGAGCAGTTCAAGGAAGAAGAGCATGAAGACGTGCTCGCGGCGTTGAAAGCCATTGAAGACGGAACTTACGGCACATGTGCAGTGTGCGGCAAAGACATTCCGTATGAGCGGTTGGAAGCCATGCCGACCGCACTGACTTGCATCGACCACGCCGACCACAGCTTGGATTTGGAAAGCCGCCCATCAGAAGAAGATGTCATCGGCTCGTCGACAGACCGCCCGGCCAAAACGGAAGATAGCCGAATCCGCGATTACGACAACAGCTTTGAAGATGTCGAGAATTTCGGTTCCTCGGATGGCCCTCAAGACCAACCAGGGGAAGACCAGGAAGATTTCTACAAGGACGACGAGGCAGAGGAAGACGAACAATTTAAATAAGCTGGTCCCGGCGCTCGCCGGGGCTTTTTTTAATACAGATAGATGGAAGGGGGATTCGAATGGAAAGCTTGCATAAACAATTTCTAGATTTAGAGAACAGCCATTTGGCGCCGGCTGCCAGGGAGTCGAACCGCAACATGGCAGAAATATTGGATGACGAGTTTTTTGAATTCGGCATCTCCGGCGGGATTTGCCAGCGTTCCGATTTTAACGGAGACTATGCTTTGCAAGAAGATGACTATCACATTTCCCGCTTTGAAGCAAAATCTCTGGGGCCGGAGTCGGTTCTGACAATATATGTCTTGGAGAACCGGACAACAGGGGTATGGAGCCACCGCAGTTCAATATGGAAAAAACGCGCGGACGGTTGGAAGCTATTCTTCCACCAAGGAACGAAGACAGATGGTTTCAAGAAATGGGAATAGGGAAAACGAAAGACAGGCATTAGTTTAAAGGAGGATCATCTATGGAGCATGCGATTGTGTTATTCGATGGAGATTGCAATTTCTGCGATTCCAGCGTTCAGTTCATCATCAATCATGACCCGGCAGGTTATTTTCAATTCGCTTCCCTGCAAAGCGAGATCGGACAGGAGCTTTCCAAAAAGCACAATGTGCCCGACGACGTCGACAGCCTGGTGTTGATTGAAGGCGGCGAAGCGTATGTGAAGTCAGAAGGTGCGCTCAAGATTTCACATCATTTGACGGGGCTTTGGAAATTGGCGTATCACCTACAGCCATTCCCGCGTGTACTTCGTGACGGCGCATACGACGTCATCGCAAAAAACCGCTATAAAGTATTCGGCAAGCTCGACAGCTGCATGCTGCCGCCTCCGCATATCCGCAAGCGTTTTTTGGATCAGTTTTAAATATAAAAAAGGGCGGTTCCAGTTTTTCTGGAACCGCCCTTTTTTTTATGGAACTGTTTTGCTCTTGTTCATTACAGGAAGTTCGAGAAGCGCCAATAATGGGCTGCGATTGGATCGGCCATCCAGGCAAGCCCTTCGCTTTCGGTCTGGTGAAGCGGCTGCCATGCCCCGTCGTCCTCGAGTTTCAAGTAAATCTCGTGATTCGGCGACTGGTCATGGACGCCGATAAAATCATATACGCCGTTCCGGTAAAATGTCGCCGATAGTTCGTAATCGATATTCGGCGATGTCGTCAACGGATTTCCGACGCTGTGGGTGATCAGGATTTCGGTTTTCAGAGGCGTTTCTTCCGTTATTTTGGCACTGACGCCTTCACTCGAAGCGACATCCGCTTTACGGAATTTCCGGCGCCAATTATAGGCGATGCTGGTACCGATATCTTTGTCGAAATCGAACGTGCTCTGTTGTTCCACTAGATTGACAATGGAATTGGTGAGCGAGCGGTAATGCTTGGAGTCTGGATCGAATGTGCGATTATCCCCTTGGAAATAGGGGTTCGGCGATGTCAGGTTTGGATTTTTCAAGACATCATCGGGCAAGAAGGTCAGGTAGCGCAGATGCCATTTCAGCGCCGGCGGCTTGCCCTCGCCTTCCTTGAGCAATTGGTTGAGCGGGGCGATCTTTTTCGACAGCCAGAATTTTTCTACCGCTGCTTGTTCTTGCGACGAACCTAAGTTCAAGGCTCCGAATATATTAGCGGCGAACGATTTGATCTTGCGCAATGGGCTTTCGGTCCGTTCGACTGGGCGCCTTGCACGCACCCAATAGACCACTTCACGGTCTTCCGGCACATCTCGGTCTGTGAATTGGGTCTTGGCGATTTTCGCTACTTGCTCGCCGTCGCGGTAGATGTCGTATTCGTCGATGCCGTCGATTGCGCCCCAAGCAAGTGAGATCCGGTTGTGTGAAACGATGGTCGACAAGACGATTTGCTCCAATTGATTGATGCAATCAGGGTCGCGCTTTTCGGTGCCGGTCAAAAGTTTCAAGGCCGGTACCCAGCTGCCTTGCGGGGTTTGGCGTTCAATCGTGTAACAGAACAATTCACCGGCGCTTAAGCCTTCCTCGTGAAATGATGCTTGGGTGCCTGTATAGACGATCTCTCCGTCTTTTTTTATCCGTGAAACTTCATCTGTCGGGGTCCAGCTGAAAGAAATCATGCTATCGGTTTGTTCCAATAATTCAATGTCCCATTCTTTGTTCATGGATGAGCCTCCTTTCGCTTGTGCTAAGGTATACCCGATATTTGGAAATAATGAACATGCTAAAAAAACTGTTTTTGTTACACAATTTAAACATTTCAGATATTAAAGAGCGCTATAATGAAGGAAGATAAAAGTATTGGCGTCATTTTCGGTTCAAGCATAAGTGGGAAAGGGGAGATGGCTGAATGGTGAGAGGAAATCTGGAGAAAATAAGGGATTTCAGTGATTTCGATGAAGCGGCTTCATATATTCTCCAAATTCTCAGCAAGCAAGCAGGCATGAACAGCTTCTATATCGCAAAGCAGGAGGGCGGCGTCCAAAAGATCGTCAAGGTACATAATACGAAGCACCATTTAATTGAAGAAGGCGAAGCATCCCCGCTGCCATGCATGTTGTCGGCTTTGAGCGTCGAGCATGGCGCACAGGCATTGATCATTGAACATATCGGAGAGCATGAATTGACACGATCTCTAGGAATTGCGGATGGATTCGAAGCAGGTTGTTTTATCGGCGTGCCAATTTTTTATGAGGACGGCTCAAGCTATGGCACCGTTTGCGGTCTCGACGATGGCCCATGCGAGCTGTCGGCGGATTTGCCGTTCATTTTTGAAACCCTCGCTACTTTATTGACGTACGTCTTGGAACTGGAACGGGCATACGGGGAAATTGAATCGCTGGCTGCGCCGATGGTCCCCATTGTCGGGAAAGTGGCAATTTTGCCGATCATCGGCGAAGTCAGGGCATTGAGGGCACAGGCGATCATCGACCATGCCATGCACGGTTGTGCAGAGAAAGGCATCGAAGTACTGGTGATCGATGTATCCGGTGTATCGCAGATCAACTCACAAGTCGGTGAATATTTATTGAAACTCGTGAAGGTGTTGGGCTTGATCGGCGTCCAGCCGGTCGTGACAGGCATCCAGCCTTTTATGGCGTTGAAAGTCCCCCATTTCGCCGAGGCCTTGAAAGGAACGATGATCGAAGCGAATCTTGAGACGGCGCTCAAGCGGCTCGGGTTTAGCTTCGAAAAAAATTGAAATGCTCTATTTTGCCGATGCCGCCTATCTTCCGGCCATAAAAAGGCCATTTCCTTTAAATCAGGAAATGGCCTTTTGTTAGTCTTCTTTATCGAAAAAAACATGTTTGAGCTCCCAAGTATCACTGATTTCAAGCAGCCCAAATGAGTATTGCGGTTCACGGCGTTTATCGGTCGGTGAGCCGGGGTTGAATAAAGTCAGGCCGTCCGTTTCACGCATGAGCGGCTGATGGGAATGGCCAAAAACAATGATGTCGACGTTTTCGCCTTCAAAACTATCAAGAGCCCGCTGTTCGGTCGTTTTGCGTATGCCATCTCCGTGGACAACGCCGATTTTCAAGTCGCCGAATGTGAAAATCTTTTTCCGCCCGAAACGGTCTACGATGTCCCAAGGGTCAACATTGCCGGCCACGCCATCCGTTTCAGCATAAGCTGATAATTCATGGTAGACATCAAGTATTTGCCAGTCGCCGGCATGGATGATGAAGTCGGCTCCATCACAGGCGTCGACAAGCGGTTGAGGGAGTTTTTTTCCGCGGTTCGGAATATGCGTATCAGATACGATGACTATTTTCTTCATCAAATCGCCTCCAGGATCATTTTGTTTCACTTTACCAAACTCTGGGGCATACGTCTAAAACCTTCAGAGGTTAAGGCAATTGAAAAAGGGGAAGACACTTAGAAAGAACAAGTTGGAGGGATCGTTATGGGCATCGATATGAAAAAATTCATCGCATCTGGCGCGGCACTCGGCGCAGGATTGGTCTTGCTAAAAGCTTATAATGGCAGAAAGCGCAATGTGTGGGTATACGAAGACAGCGATATGCACAATAGCTACGAAATCGACCATGAGGAAAGCGTTAATGCTCCTTACGACCATGCAGAACAAGGATTGACCCAATTGGATTCTGCGTATCGTTCGGAATGGCAGGCAAATGCATTCCCGCAAACAAAAAAACAATTGGAAGAACTGGAATCCTGATTGAACAAATGACGAAGAAAGCGGCAGCAACCAACCACTGAAGGAGGCAATTATGATGGCTGAACGGAAAGTCATTTGTTATATCGCGCAAAGTTTGGACGGTTATATCGCTGATCCCGAAGAGACGTTGGACTGGCTATTGGATGTGGAAATGGATGGAGATGCGGGGTATGGGCAATTCATCGAAACGGTCGATACCATTCTGCTCGGCAGGCGCACCTATGAATGGGTGGTCTCACATGAAAGTGGGGAATTTCCTTACGTCGATCAGCGCTCCTATGTATTCACCAGCCATCCGAAAGAAAACGAGGGCCAGATCACCTTTACTTCGGAAGACCCAGCTAGCATCGTGAAAAAATTGAAGCAGCAACCCGGCGGAACCATCTGGCCAGTCGGCGGCAGCTTGCTGCTGGAGCGCCTGTTGCAAGAAGACCTGGTCGATGAATTCATCATTTCCATTGCACCAGTAACACTTGGCGACGGTATCCCCTTATTTCAAAAAGCACAGCGCCAACTTGGTTTCACTTTGGAAAATGTGGGGAAAGACGGTCAAGTTGCGCAATTGCATTACTCGAGACGAAGAAAGTGAATCGATGGAAAGTGTGGAAAGGCGGGCGTATAGCTCGCCTTTTTTTCATTTCCCCGATTGTGCAAGTGCGTTTTTGTAGGTCTAAAGAATGCACTGGACATAGAAAGGCCTAGCGAGTTGATAGAAAAATTCGAAAACAAAGTAACTCCGTCATGTTGTTTTTGATATATGCCAAAGATATACTTTAAAAAGGAATCAATTGTCGATTCTTGTCAAAAAGGAAAAGGAGAGGAAGCATGAAAACAATTAAAGTGCTCTTATTCAGTTTAGCAACGATTTTCTTTCTAACATTTTCATATTCAGCAGTTTCCGCCCATGCGCCTGATCTACACGAAGGCGTTTCCGGAAGCGAAGTTACAGAACTACAAGCGAAGCTTCAAAAACTCGGTTATTTCCACCTCGCACCGACTGGCTATTATGGCTCGATCACAAAAGATGCCGTAGTGCAGTTCCAACGTGATTTCGGCGTAAAAGCGACTGGCTTTACCGGCCCGTTGACACGCGAAAAGATGAAGCAAGTCGACATGATGGCACGCACTGTCCACGGCGAAGCCCGCGGTGAAATATTCGAAGGAAAAGTCGCGGTAGCGGCAGTCATTATGAACCGTGTGCAATCCCGCGTGTTCCCGAGCAGTACATATGGCGTCATTTTCCAGCGCAACGCTTTCACAGCAGTGAATGACGGGCAATACTGGCTGACGCCAAACGCTTCCGCTTACCGTGCTGTACGGGAAGCGGCGAAAGGCTGGGATCCATCTTCCGGCGCGACATATTATTACAACCCGGTCACGGCAACTGACCAGTGGATCTTTACTCGTTCGACCATCAAGAAAATCGGCAAGCATGTCTTTGCCAGATAATAAGAAAAGCCTCCGGAAATTCCGGAGGCTTTTTGTTATCCTTTGACGGCGCCGGCTGTGATGCCTGCGACGAAGTAGCGTTGCAAGAAGACGTAGGCCACGACCATCGGCGCTGAGGCGATGATGACGCCTGTGAACAGCATCGGATAATTGGTGGAATATTGCCCTTGGAACTCAAGAAGTGCGAGTGGCAAGGTTTTGTAGGCATTGTCTGTGATGAATAGGAGCGGGTACAAAAGGTCGTTCCAGTGCATGACGAACAGGAAAATCGCGGTAGCCGAGAGGGAAGGCAAGGATAGTGGAATCGCCACTTTCGTGAACATCTTCCAATTGCCGGCCCCGTCGATTGTCGATGCTTCAAACAATTCTTTCGGCAAAGTTTTCATAAAGCCGGTCAGGATGAAAACAGCAATCGGCAAGGTCGAGGAAATGTTGACGAGAATCAGCCCAAGAAGGCTATTCGTCAGCCCCAAATCCAGCATGAGCGAATACAGCGGCACCATGATAACTTGTGCGGGTACCATCATGCCAAGCGTGAATACGGCGAACAGCACATTGCCGATCCAGTTATTCATGCGCGTAATGCCAAATGCAACCATCGCGGCGAGCAGCAAAGTGAACGACACCGAGAACAAGGTGACGATGGTGCTATTGAGAAAATAGCCCGCCATCGTTTGTTCCTGGAATATCGCGACATAATTATCGAATTTAAAGCCGCCGTCTGGCAAGCCGAGCGGGTCGCGGAATGTTTCCTGAAGTGTTTTGACGGACGTCAACAGGACGACCACTAACGGAATCAGGATCAGCAGCGCATAGATGAGCAGTGAGAATTTCCTGAACAGCAAAGTTGCCGCCCCCTTTCTAGTAAGATACGCGGTCTGAGCGCAAGGCCTTGAATTGCAGATACGTAATCAATGCGATGATGACCATGAAAATGATGGAAATCGCAGAAGCGTAGCCGAATTGATAGCTCTTGAACGCGACATCGTAAATATACGTGGCGATGATTTCAGTAGAGTTGTTCGGCCCGCCGCCGGTCATGGCAAACACCAAATCAAAGGCTTTGAACGACTGGATGGTCGTATAGGCGACGACGATGGTGGCGGAAGGTGCAAGAAGCGGCCAAGTGACGCTTTTGAACGTCTGCCACTTGCTGGCGCCTTCGATTTTTGCCACTTCATACAGTTCTTCTGGAATGGCTTGAAGCCCCGCGACAAAGATGATTAGCATCTGTCCCGCATGGAACCACACTTGGGTGATAGCCAGCGAGTAAATCGCGATATTGGCATTGCCGAGCCAGTTTTGCGCAAGGAAATCAAGGCCGATGAGCTCGAGCACTTGATTCAGGATGCCCATCGATGGGTCGTAAATGAACGCCCAGATGAACGCGACCGAGACCGAAGAAAGAATGGTCGGGAAAAAGTAAAGCGCCCGCAGGAACACATTCGTTTTCGTGTTTTTGATGACGATCAGCGCAAAAGCAAGCGCGACCAGCGTCTGGAACACGACGACCGTCAGCATGAACTTCAAGTTATTGCCGATCGTTTTCTGGAAAATGGAATCCCCCGTAAATGCGCGGGTGTAATTGTCGATGCCGACAAACTGGAAGGCAGTGCTTAAACCATCCCAGTCGGTAAAGGAATAGAAAAGGGCGCTGATGGTTGGATATAGAAAGAACAAGCTGTATAAGACAAGCCCCGGAAGAAAGAACAGGTAGATGGATTTGGAGATTCTCATGGACTGGTTATTCCCTGTTTTCTTCTACGATTTGCTGGGCTGCTTCAGCCGCCGCCATTGGATCTTCGCCCCCAAGCACGTTTTCAATTGAGCTGAGGACCGCGTCTTCAATTTGGGCGTTGGTGATCAAAAAGCGCGGCTGGAAGCGCGTATTGCGCTCGTCGATCCAATACGAAGTGTTCTGCAGGGCTTCGGACTCGTATTCGACGTCGTTGACAGTCAAATGCTGTCCGGTTTCATTGGCGTATTTGGAAGCCACTTCCGGCTGGCTCAAATAGTCGATGAACGCTTTCGCCTGGTCTTTCTTATCAGAATTGCTGTTGACGGCCAGCATGAAAGTGGCAGTGTTGATGCCTTCATAAGTGGCTTCGCTTTCTTCCACTGTAATCGGCGCGAGCAAGTCGAGCTCAAGGTCCGGGTTCAAGTCGAGCAAGGAATTCATGTGGTAGGAACCAGTCGCAAGCATGGCCGCTTCCTCGTTTGCTACCATCGCCATGGCGGAATCTTGATTGGTGCCGAGGGCATCGTCCTGGATATAGCCTTTATCCGCGAGAAGTTTAAAGTCTTCCAGCGTCTTGACCCACCATTCATTCGTCAAGGATTCGTCGCCGTTCTGAAGTTTTTCGAAAATATCTTCGTCGGGCGCATTGTTCATCATCATGCTGTTCATGAATTGGTTCGGCCCGATATCAGCGCCTGGGAACGCGATTGGCGTGATGTCGTTTTCGAGCAAGGTATCAGCCATCTCCTGGAATTCCGTCCAGCTTTTCGGCACTTCTAGGCCAAGTTCGTCAAACATGCCTTTGTTATAGACGGGCATATTGAATACCAATTGATAAGGCAACGCATACTGCGTGTCGTCTTTTTGACCCACAGCGATCAGGCTTTCGTCAAAATTCGAGACGAATTCTTCTCCGCTCAAGTCTTCAAAAAAGCCGGCGCTTTGGATCGATTCAAATTGCGCGCCCGGGAAAGAAGTGAAAACGTCTCCTGTCGAACCTTCCTGCAGCATGCGCTGTGCCGTCGCCTGGTATTGGTCGGACGGATAGATGTTCTGCTCTACGCGAATATCAGGGTTCGCTTCTTCGAAATCGGCAATGATTTCATCAAGCACGGCTTTGTCTTCTCCGCGCCAGTGCATAAAGCTGATTTGTGTCGCGTCGCCGCTCTCAGAAGAAGAGTCCTCGCCTCCGCTTTCGCCTGCACAAGCGCCGAGTATAAGCCCAAGTCCTACTGTTCCTGTTGCCAGCCAAAGTCTGTTTTTCATTTTCTGATACCCCCTTCGATTTTAGAAACATTCTTCTACTATATTTATAACCCAAATCTTCTTATAAATACAGAATTATCTAAATTAAGCGTTTGCTTTCAGTTGACAGACGGCTCTGAATTCCATAAGATGGTCACAAGCTTTTAAATGCGCGGCAACTTTACAGGACTGCGGATACAAAGCGCCACATGAAAAAACGTTGAATAAGAAAAGTAGCGCATGGATAGCTTCTGACAGAGAGCCGGGGAACAGCTGGAAACCGGTGTTGCACATGCGTGAATGGACTTATGAGTGGCCATCTGAAAAGAAGGCCCGTCTGCCCCGCGTTATTGGGGTTCAAGTGGAAGCTGAGAGCTTCAAGATGAGGTGGCACCGCGGTCGATCCGTCCTCTGTACGAAATGATCTTATTTCGTGCAGGGGGCTTTTTTTATTGAACCGGCGGTGCCCAAAAGAAAGAGGAGTTGAGCCGAGATGAGAAGAGATGTACAGATCAAGAAAGTAGAAGGAGATAGCTTGACGCCGATCATGGTGTTCCATCGTTTGCAAGGGCCTTACAAATGCCTGCTCGAAAGCTCGCTGAAAACGAGCGCAAGCGGCCGGTATTCATTTATTGCGGCAGATCCGTCAAAAGCATTTATCGGATTGAAGGACCAGTTGGAAGTGATCGATTATCGGAGCGGCGAGCGTTCAACAGAACAAGGGCGCCCGCTCGAGCGGATCAAGGAATTGATGCCGAAAGACGATCGTGATATAGAAGGCTTGCCATTTACCGGTGGGGCGATCGGTTATATCGGCTATGACGCCATCGCTGCGTATGAGCCGGTCGAGAGCGCCCGTAAAGACAGCCTGAACATGCCGGACATCCATTTGCAGCTATATGAAACGATTGTCGTGTTCGACCATGTCCGCCATGATGTAACGGTCATTTCATTTGAAGGGCGCGCAGATGAAATTGCAGAGCAGCTTGAGCAGGCAGCGGAGAAAGAACCGGGCGACCAGCCGGAAACATTAAGTTTCCATTCTGAAACGACGGCTGAACGGTTCCGCGAACAAGTCGAACTGGCCAAACAGGAAATCCGTAAAGGAGAAGTGTTCCAGTTGGTATTGTCGCAGCGTTTGTCTGCGGATTACCGGGGCGATGCTTTCACCTTATATCGGAAACTGCGCAAGCAAAATCCGTCGCCTTACCAGTTTTATATCGATTTCGGTGACTATGCCGTCGTCGGCGCTTCGCCTGAGAGCCTATTGACGATCCGCGGCGGGGAGATGGTCACCAATCCCATCGCCGGCACGAGAAAGCGCGGCAAGACCGAAGCGGAGGATACAGCGCTTGAGAACGAATTGTTAGGGGATGAAAAAGAGCGGGCAGAGCATCAAATGCTCGTCGACCTCAGCCGCAATGACGTCGGCCGCGTCGCAAAAGTCGGCACGGTCGCGATCCCGAAATACATGGTCATCGAGAAGTACCAGCACGTCATGCACATTGTGTCGGAAGTGACCGGTGAATTAGAAGGTGCGATGCATCCACTAGATGCGCTCGTTTCCTGCCTGCCGGCTGGTACCGTATCGGGTGCGCCGAAAGTGCGTGCGCTGCAGCTCATCCAGCAGTTCGAAGAAGAGCGGCGCGGCGTCTATGGCGGCGCTGTCGGTTACCTCGGTTTCAATGGCAATCTCGATGTGGCGCTCGCCATCCGAACATTCGTGGTCAAAGACGGCGCTGTCCACGTCCAAGCGGGAGCGGGCATCGTCTTCGATTCCGAACCGCAAGCCGAATACGAGGAAACGCTCCATAAAGCGCGTTCGTTGACGGAGGTGTTCGGATGATTCTGTTAATCGATCATTACGATTCATTCACATATAATATCTATCAAGCAGTCGCAGCTCTCGGTGAAGAGGTGGAAGTTGTGCGTTACGGCCAATTGAGCCTCGACGAAATCCGCAACAAAGAAGCACAGGCGATCATCCTGTCCCCAGGCCCGGGCCATCCGAGAGATGTACCCGAATCGATCGAGTTGATCCGTGCGCTCCACCGCGATGTGCCGATCCTTGGCATCTGCCTCGGTCAACAATTGCTCGGAGAAGCATTCGGGGGACGCGTGACCGAGGCGCCGGTCATCCGCCACGGGAAAGTTTCCGAGCTGTCCCATAGCGGAACGGATTTGTTCGCAGGAATGCAAGAGCGCGTCCCAGTCATGCGCTATCATTCGCTGGCCATCGAAAAAGCATCGATGCCTGATTGCTTTGACGTGCAGGCGGAAGCGTTGGATGACGGCACCGTCATGGCAATCAAGCTTAAAGGGCATCCGGTCTACGGGCTGCAGTTCCATCCGGAATCGATCGGGACGCCGGAAGGCACCGATATGATGGCGAGGTTCGTGGAACTTGCGCGCGAAAGCCGGCTCCACATGCAGCAAGCCGATCTTGATTAAAGATAGACACAGAAAAAGCTGCCCCATCGGGCAGCTTTTTCTGTTTAGCCTCTAGCAACAGGCATCGTGCAGCAGCGGAAAGCGCCGCCGGATTTGATGATTTCCGAAAAATCGGTTTCGATGACGCGGAAGCCGTGTTCGCGCAGCTGTTTATTGACTTTGGTGTTTTGCGGCTGGCTGAAGACGCGACGGTCGCCAATCGACAGTACATTCGTGCCGAGCTTGAATTGCTCATCGGATTCGACAGGAATCAGCGTATAGCGCTCACTCAGCATGTCAATTGACGTTTGTTCCAACGCTTCCGGGAAAATCAGCGCTTCGGTCGGCGATAAAATATTGAAGACGCAATCAAGATGCAAATATTTTTCGTTCAATTGGATAGGAATCACGCGGAAATTTGGCATATGCCGCTGCAATTCTTCGATCGCTTGTTCAGAAGTTCGGCTGCTGATGCCGATGAATACCGTATCGTGATCCACCATGACATCTCCGCCTTCGATGCGGTGTCCCGGCAAATGCTTGAAGCGGACGCCTTTTTCAGCGAGCCAGGTTTGCAGCACCTGTTCTTCTCCTTGGCGGACATTTGCAGCCATCTCACTGATGAATACGGTATCGCCGATCGTGAAGCCGATGTCGCGTGTAAACACTTGCTCCGGATATTCTTCAGACGCCTCCAGAAAAGCGGTGTCAACGCCTTCTGCAACCAGTGCCTCCACAAAGGCGTTGTGCTGACGTAAAGCTTCCGTAACGTCAATGTTTTCCTCTTTATAACGTTTTTGTACATCGTTGATGACGTCTCGAATTTCCATGAAGCGTGGTGGGCATAGGAGCACATGGCGCAGGGTATCGTATTCGCTGCGGCAATCGGCCGCTGGGACTGGCTTGGCGTGTGTAGACATAATGAGTTCCTCCAAAGAGCATGATTTTACAGTACTATTCCTTTTTCGCAGTCTCATAAAACCTGGAAAAGGGTTTATTTAAATCTGGCTGGGTGCAGTTTACAAAAGGCATGTGTTTAAAAGTCAATAATAGAAAAAACGGGCGCTCTATCGAGAGCGCCCGTTTTCCTTAGTCGCGATAAAATGCTTTATCGACGTTGTATTTCGCTTTTCCTGTATTGATCAGGTAAGTCTCATAAATTTCGCGTTCCATCGGGTCTTCCACAATGGAAACCGCAATGCGATGGACTTCATCGCGATGGTTTTTCAATGGCGAGACATTGTCTTCGAAATGCTTTTTCACGCGCTGGCGCAGTTTGCGGGCTTTGCCGACAAACAGCAGCTCGCCGCTGTGGTTGAAGAATTGAATGATGCCGCCTTTGTCGCGTGGAATTTCATGCAAATCGATAAACCCATATAGCGGTTTGATGACTGCTTCATCGCCTTGAATTTCTTGTTTGCGCTGAGTGATGGTAATGTCAGCTTTCGGTGCTTGAATATTAATCATGTTATCACGTCCTCTATTATCGTAAAGCTAGTCTACCATAGAAATGCCGTGAACGCCATCCGCCTAAAGCTTACAGACGGTCGAGTTCCTGGGAGATTTCAGCTTCGCCTTGGAGGATCTCAAAGACTTTTCCGTAAGTGTTTTTACGGTCGACCACCTCAGCAAGTGTGCGTGCTACATCTGCGCGTGGGATCGAACGGTTGTCGAAAGACTCAAAGTGTGTGGCTGCTTCGATATGGCCAGTTTTTTCATCATCCGATAATGGGCCGGGACGGACAATCGTATAGTCGAGACCGCTTTGTTCAAGAAGGTCATCGGCTGTACGCTTAGCTACGAGGTAAGGTTTCATTTCCTCGCCGCCGGCATCCGGGTCATCAGATCCGACCGACCCGAGCTGTACGAAACGTTTGACGCCTTTTTGCTTCGCGTAATCCGCTGCTTTGACAGAGCCCCATAGATCGATGGTCAGAGTTTTGTCAGCGCCTGTTTTCGGGCCTGAGCCTGCTGCGAAAATGACCGCGTCGACATCGTCGAATGCATGGCTGAAGTCTTTTTCCAAATCGCCAAGGACGATTTTCTTCGCACCGCGTTTTTCCATTTCCCCGCGCTGCTCTTCTTTGCGGATCATCGCGACCGCGTCATGGCCTTTTTCGGTTAATTCTTCTATAATATTGCGGCCCACTTGGCCATTTGCTCCTAAAACTAATACGTTCATCAAAATCCACTCCTAATTTTTTTATGTCTGTTTGGTGTTTTCCCGTATCTACTGCACTTAAACGCCAAACCTTCCCTCCATGCTATTCAAATGGCAAGATGAAAGCTAAAATAGAGCAATGGAGGTGCAATAATGGAAATCATTAATTATGAAGTTGAAAAATTGCAAGACCCGACTGGCATCCTGACAGGTGAGCGCTATGAGTACACAATGGCAATCAAAGTGGACGAGGAAGACGAACTGTACCGCCCGGGCGGACTTGACTTGCGCCTGATTCTGGCGATAGAAGATGGCAATGCACGCATTGCCGATTATCATTTTATCGACAATGACAGTGAGAAGCCGCTCGATTTTGCGTTGGACGAAGAGGAAGAGCAGGAAGTTTTGGCGTTTTGCAAAGAGCGTCTCGCTGAATAGCTAATGGCCGTAAGACCAAAAAAACCCCTACCGGTTATGGTAGGGGTTTTTCAGGCTGTCGAGAAAGGTGGAAAGCCGTATTTTCCGAAGCTTATCGCTCGCTTTCCGTGGGGCGGGAATCGAGCCTCCTCGTCACTGCGTTCCTGCGGGGTCTCTCAAACCCGCTAGTCCCACAGGAGTCGAGCGAATGCTTCTCCAAATACTCAGATAGAACATTGATTTTTGAATGTAGAAAAGGTGATTCCCTTTTTCATTCATAGCGTATTATAGACTTCTTCAACACTCTGAAAAAACCCCTACCGGTTATGGTAGGGGTTTTTGAAAATTAAAGTTTTACTTCGACTTCAGCTTCTTCACGCAATTCCTCTACGCGCGCGAAAGTAGCTTCCTGGTCTTTTTGCTCTTGTAATGATTGGCGGATGGTTGGTTCCATTTCTTCAAAAGCGGGTGCTTCTTCTTCTGAGCTTTCAACGAATTGGTCATACGCGGCCTGGACTTCTTCGTCCGTCACTTCAGGTGAGTCGATTTCTTCTTCCATATAGCTCTCATAAACAAGCTGCTCGCGCAATTGCTCTTCCATTTCTTCAAGAGTGAAGCCTGTTTCAGCCAATGCTTCGTTCATGGCTTCTTCGTCCTCGAAGTTGGCTTTCAATTCTTCCATGCGCTCTTCGACGACTGCATCATCGGCTTCGTGGCCTTTATCCTTGGCATCTTGCAATAGCACGGCGTTGCCGATGACGACGGACATCGCTTCGTCTTCAATCAATTGAAGGTTCTCTTCAGTTGAAGGATCCTGTCCTTGTGATGCCAATGTCGATTCGAACTGGCGGGCGACACTATTGTACACTTTGCCTTGAATTTCTTCGCCGTTGACAACTGCTACGACGGCGTCTTCTTCAGGAAGTTCGAGCGCCGATTCAGCAGGTGCTGCTTCTTCGCTTCCTGCAGCCTCTTCAGTGTTTTCTTCAGTTCCTTCTGCCTGTTCGGTCTCAGGAGCCGCGGCTTCTTCGTTTGCGGTGGATTCTTCATTATCAGAACATGCGCCGAGCACTAAGGCGAGGGCGAATGGGGCAAAAACAAATGTCATTTTTTTAATCATGTGAAAACTCCTCTTTCGTCAGTCTCGTTAAAGTAAACCACATTTAGGTAAGGGTTTCAAATTGTAGGCCGTGTCCCTTTCAGGAAACGGATTTTTCTGTAATAATAGAGACTATTATTTTGCTTTAACTAAGGTGAATATGCAGGAAATCCAGCTTTAATGGTATCATTATTGATGGCAGTACATATTCATTCAATATTATTAAAAATAGATGACGGAGGCGTACATAATGGCGAATTTGGAGAATATCAAAGCACGCAAAACCTTGGATCAAATCCAGCCTTACTCACCAGGCAAGCCGATTTGGGAAGTGCAGGAAGAATTGGGCTTGGAGCGCGTCATTAAGCTGGCGTCCAATGAAAATCCGCTTGGCCCGTCGAAAAAAGCAGTGGCAGCCATCGAACAGGGCGTTCTTGGCTTGAACCGCTACCCGGATGCGGATGCCAGTGATCTGAAAATGGCAATCGCCAAAGAACATGGTGTCGAAAAAAACCAAGTCATTCCGACAAACGGCGCGGACGAATTGATCACGCTTATTTCGGAAGCGTTCTTGGAGCAGGGCGATGAAATTGTCGTGCCGGACCCATCATTCAGCGAATACGATTTCGGTGCGCACATCATGGGCGCAAAAGTCGTGAAAGTGCCCTTCGCACAAGGCTTTGCATTTGATGTCGATGCCATGATCGCGGCAGTGACCGACAAGACAAAGATCATTTACATCTGCTCGCCTAACAACCCGACCGGCACTTATATGAAGAAACAGGATGTCCAAAAATTATTGGACGCTGTGGGAGATATATTGGTAGTGTTTGATGCTGCGTATAGCCATTACGCGGACGCGGACGATTATACGGACGGCACTGAATTCATCCGCCAAGGTTATCCGTTGCTGACCTTGAAAACTTTCTCGAAAATCTATGGCATTGCCGGAGTGCGCGTCGGTTTCGGCATCGCGGCGGATTCGATTATCACGTCGATCCTGAAAGTGAAAGAGCCGTTCAACGTCAATACGCTAGCACAGCTCGCTGCGACGGCGGCAGTGACAGACCATGAACACGTGACGCAATCCCGCGAGGCGAATAGCCGCGGGCGCGAGTTCCTTTATGAAGCATTCGAAGAACTGGGTCTTCCGTATACGAAAAGCATGGCGAACTTCGTATTGGTCAAATTGGGGGAAGAAGGAGAAGCACTTTATCAAGACCTGATGAAAAAAGGCGTTATCGTCCGCTATGGCAAAGGGTGGGGCCTTCCAGAATACGTGAGGGTTTCAGTCGGCACCGAGGAAGAAAACGAATTCTTTGTCGAGGCATTGCGTGAATTGATCCAAAAATAAAGCGTGGGGCACGAAGCCTGCGTTAAAAAACCGATTGTCCGGGAGATCCTGGGCAATCGGTTTTTTTAGGCTGTCCCTCTGTTTAATGCAGATGCGAAGGGGGAAGAGGGGAGGAAAACGAAATTAGAAAAGGATGAACGCTATGCTATACGATTGTGCCATTATCGGCGGAGGCCCTGCAGGTTTGAATGCTGCATTGGTGCTTGGCCGTTCGAGAAAGAATGCTGTGTTGTTTGATGATGATAATGGGCGCAATTTAGTGACCCGCGAAGCGCATGGGTTCATTACAAGAGACGGCATTTGTCCAGAAGAACTCAAGCGGCTCGGGCATGAGGAGATCCGCAAATACGGAAGCGTCAAAATGGAAAACGAGCGTGTCGTCAACATCGACCGTATTTCTGAAACCCACTACGAATTGACGACCGCCAGCGGACAGGTTTTTCATAGCATCAAAATCATCATCGCGGCGGGATTGAAAGAGGAGCTTCCGAATGTGCCGGATATCGAGAAATTTTACGGTACGACTCTGTTCAGTTGTCCTTATTGCGATGGTTGGGAAATGCGCGATCAGCCGCTCGCGGTCATTGCCGATAAAAAAGTATTTACGCTAGCGAAGGAAGTCTATACGTGGAGCCGGGATTTGGCGGTCTTTACGAACGGTGAAGGGCGTCTGGAAGAAGAGGAAAAGCAAAAGCTGCTCGCTAAGGGAATCAAAGTTTACGAAGATACGATTTCCGGCCTGGAAGGGGAAAACGGCAAGCTGCAAAGCGTCCGGCTGGAAGATGGCACATTGATCGACCGCAGTGCCGGGTTCGTCACGCCTTTATGGAGCCATGCGACCAATTTCGCTAAAGAACTCGGCTGCAAACAAAACGAGCACGGCGGGATCTTGACCGATGATTACGGGCGCACGAATGTGTGGAATGTTTATGCGGCAGGAGATGCTTCGCTGATCGTTCCGTCACAGCTCGTCATCGCCGCGGGTGAAGGCAGTGCCGCAGCCATCGGGGTATGCGGGGATTTGATAAACGAATATTTCGATGAAATGTAGGCGCCGTATCAGTTGCATAGTCGCGCGCAGGTGCAGTAGACTTTAGGAAAACAGCCGGGAGGCGAACCGAATGGATCCGAAAAGTTTACTGTCTTCCATCACTTATGTCGACACGGAACGCTCGATCGTTGCCGGCCAGATGAAAATCATCCACACCGAATACGAAATTCACCTCTACGAAGATAAATTGACCGCTTCGACAAATGAATTCAAATTGATGCATGTTTGGGACATTTCCTATAAGACCTTTTCCGACGATGCCAATTTATTGTATTTGCACACGCATCGTGGTGTCTTGACCTATAAAGTGCCAAGAGATCCTGACCGTTTCGTCAAGACCTTTAAAAAACTGAAAAATGCTAATTATTGAGAAGCCGGAATTTTTTTCGGCTTCTTTTTTTTTCGAGTAGAATGGAAGAAAAGGGGGAATGGATATGGGAAACGAATACGCAGTCGGATGGGGAACACTTGCGTTGATCAATGCAGGGCTCGCCCAAGGCAAAAACCGGAGCGGCCTTATGTGGTTCCTGGCGTCGCTCCTTCTGGGGCCCATTGCTACGCTGGCCTTGGTGATATTCGAAAAATTACCAGAAGAAGGGGGCACACATGATGATTGAACCGATCAAGCTTGCGGAACGCTTTACCGATTACGTCAATGAACAGAATGTCGACGGGGTTCTTTCCGTCACGGACCATAATGTTGAATTGATCAGTCCCGGAAAATCAGCTGCCGGCCACGAAATGCTTGCCGAATGGGTGAAAGGGTCTGGCATGCAATTGGAGACGCTCAACAAATTCGCCAAAGGCAATCGGGTCATCTTCGAACAGCTCGCCAAAAAACAAGGCGAGCCGGGAGAATCCCACATCTTCCATTATTTTGAGATGGACGATAAGAAAATCCACCGCATTGGGCGCTTTGATGAACGGGATGAAGCTTTCGGGGAAAGCGGATTGAGCGAGAGTGATCAAGTAAAATAAGTGGAGCAATTCCTTCCATTTATGGGAACAGGATAGGCCCTTCTGCAAGTTCCAACTGGAATTTGCAGAAGGGCTTTATTATTTTTTAAAGATTTTAATGATAATTATTATCGTTTAAAAACGGCGTGAAAACGCATTAATTGATATGTATTCTCAATTAAAAATAGTTATTCTCAATTACTTGGTTCGTTCATAAAGTTGTGCTATGATATCTACATTAGAATAATTATAAATAAGAAACTTGAGAATTTGGGAGGTGTGGGCATGAGCACCCAGTACAAACCTGCGATCCACTTTCAGCATGTGGATTATCGCATTGGAGACTTAGAAATATTGAACGATATTACCGGTTCATTTCCACAAGGCCGCATCACGACTTTGGTAGGGCCTTCTGGCGCCGGGAAGTCGACGCTGCTTAAATTATGCAATGGCCTTATCTCCCCGGCAAATGGAGAAATTTTCGTAAAGGATAAAGCAATCGGCGACTACGACCCGGTGGAATTGCGCCGGATGGTCGGGATGGCGTTGCAGAGCGCCCCGATGATCAGCGGCACTGTCTACGAGAACCTGAATTTGCCTTTGGAATTGCAAGGGCAGCAATTGGCGAAAGAACAGGCCGTTGAATTGCTCGAAGATGTCGGCTTAAAAGGCGATTTGCTGGACCGTAAAGTGAAAGAGCTGTCAGGCGGGCAGCGCCAGAAAGTTTCCATCGCGAGAACGCTTGTCAACAAGCCAGAGATTTTATTGATGGATGAAATTACTTCTTCGCTCGACCGCGCTTCAAAGCTTGAAGTCGAAGAGTTGATCAGCAAAATCAATCGAAAATACAAGACGACAATCATTTGGATTACCCATAATCTTCAACAAGCGCTCGAGATCGGTGATTACACATGGGTCATGATGGACGGCCAAGTGGTAGAGACCGGCGAGAGTTCGCTTCTTGAAGATCCACAGAACCAGCGCGTTAATGAATTTGTGAAAGGGGTGGTGTCATGAGTTACTGGGCTTTATCGCTGACGCTCATTTTTGTCCTCATCCCGCTAGTATTGTCGAAAACATTGAATTTAGGGCTGGGCCGCGATATGACGGTCGCAACAATTCGCTCAATCATCCAGCTGCTGGCTGTCGGATATGTCTTGAAATTCGTCTTCGACTCCGAAAGCTTGCTCTACATCTTCTTGATGGTCGCGCTGATGATCGTGGCGGCAACCCATAACGCGCAGAAAAAAGGCGCAGCTATCCAAGGGATTACGTGGAAGATTGCCGTGACCTTAATCTTTGTGGAAGTATTGACGCAAGGGATTCTCATCGGCTTCAACATCACACCGGCAACAGCACAATACATCATTCCCATCAGCGGCATGGTAGTCGGCAACTCGATGGTGCTGTCGATTCTGTTCTTGAACCGTTTCACGGCGGAAGTCGAAGACCATCAGGACCAGACGGAATTGATCCTGTCGCTTGGCGGAACACCGAAACAAGCCATTCACCGCCAATTGATCAACTCGATCAAGGCGAGCATGATCCCGACAATCGAGAGCCAGAAAACGGTTGGCCTCGTCCAATTGCCGGGTATGATGAGCGGGCAGATCATCGCGGGCGCAGACCCGATACAGGCGGTGCAATTCCAGCTGCTCATTATGTTCCTGCTATTGACGACCGCTGCAGTAACGAGCGTGTTCCTCGGCTACTTGTCCTATCCAACCTTGTTCAATAAACGCATGCAATTATTAAAAGGCTGACGCTATGTCAGCCTTTTTGTTTTGGATAGATCTAGTTGGCGGTTCCCGGATAAAAGCTGTCGATTTCAAAGCGCCCCGAGCCGGGCAGGCTTTCGAGCAGCTCTGGGCCGAACAATGCGGCCGGTGTCCAGCTGCCGCCAGGATAGTCGCCCGACAGTAAGCGCTGTGTCACTTCGAGCGCGCCGTAAACGGTCAGATCATAGACGTTTGCGGTACCAATTCGGCATGTCTTAATGACACCATCTGCATTTTTGGCTTGCCCCCAAATATATGCAGAGCTGCCGGCGCGCTCTTCCTCGTTTGGGCCTTTGACGCGCCGGTCGATCCAGTCCAGCAAAGGTTTTTTCACTTTTTCTGAAGACAGCAGTGGACTCGCCACATTCATGAGCCGTGCCGCTTTAGCAGCGGGTTTCGGTGTCGGAATCCACGCCGTGATATTGGGAATACCGGTGGTGTAATAAGCAGTAGCCACATCACCCCAAGGAATCGCCATGGCGGATTTCCGGCCGCGCCCGAAATCGATCATCCGCTGGTGCTTGCCGATCGCGACGGCAGTGAGCTGCCCGTCTTTACGGATGATATTGCCTCCGCCAAGCCCTTCGACCATCGTTTTCATCGTGCCCGGCGAGATGCCGGAATCCGAATCGAAGCCGAGTGCAAGCTCGACGGCATCGGGCAACGCTTGTTTCAGCTTTAATGCCGTGCAATCAGTTGGAATGACATCGAAACCTACCCCGGAACATAAAATGATCTCTCTCTTTTGCGCTGCTTCATGTAAAGAATGGGTATGTTCGAAGACACTGATCTCCCCAGTGATGTCGAGATAATGGGCACCGGCTTCCAAGCAGGCGTGAATCATCGGCTTGCTGGTTTTTTCGAATGGTCCGGCGCAATGCAATACAAGACCGATCCCTTCCAAATGCCGGGCTGCTTGGTTATCCAATTCAAAAATGCGGAATTCCAAGCCGAGTTCTTCGGCGATTGGCTGCACTTTTTCCTTGCTGCGCCCAGCTAAAATCGGCCGCAATCCACGTTCGACTGCTTGTTGTGCAATCAATTTCCCTGTATAGCCTGTCGCTCCGTACAATAGCCATGTAGTCATTGTTTTTGGTCTCCTCGTTATTCGGCATCTTTCATGTGTTCTTCAATAAGCAGGAAATTCCTGTCTCTTTCTTGAAACTAATAAGAACAACTTTCCAATTCAAAATGCGAACAAATGTTTGATTTTAGTTGCTGCAGTCAGGTAGAATGAAGGAAACGATCTGAAGGAGGAATTTTCGATGAAAAATATTCATTTGATTCCATATCGCGTCGAACAAGTGACGGCCGCACCGCCGCACATACCGGAAGGCGTACGGATGATCCAGGCTCCTGAAGTGTGGGAAAGCGCCGAACATGGCAAAGGCAACGTGGTGGCCGTACTGGATACAGGCTGCCAGACCGATCACCCCGATCTGGAGGCGCGGATTGTGGGCGGCCGCAACTTTACGCATGATGACGGAGGGGACCCAGAACGATTCGAGGATTATAACGGGCACGGTACCCATGTCGCCGGGACGATCGCGGCTTCCTTAAGAGATGAGGAAGGGGTAGTGGGCGTAGCGCCGCTTGCTGATCTGCTCGTTGTCAAAGTGCTTGATAAAGAAGGCAGCGGCAGCTATGAAGGCATCATTGGAGGCATCCATTATGCTATTGATTGGCGCGGTCCCGAAGGGCAAAAGACCACGGTCATTTCAATGTCGCTCGGCGGCCCTGAAGACCATCCTGAATTGTACGAAGCCGTGAAACGTGCAGTCGATACCGGGATCCCGGTCATCTGTGCAGCGGGCAATGAAGGAGACGATGCGCACGATACCGATGAATTCGCCTATCCTGGCGCGTACGGCGAAGTCATTCAAGTCGGCGCTGTCGATTTCGACCGGCGCATCGCCCCGTTCAGCAATACCAATAACGAGATCGATTTGGTAGCGCCGGGCATCAATATCTATTCGACCTACTTGGAAGGGAAATATGCGAGTCTTTCCGGCACTTCGATGGCGACCCCGCATGTGTCGGGAGCCTTGGCGTTGATCCGCAATATTTCCGAGCGTGACTTTGACCGTGAGCTGACAGAGGCGGAATTGTATGCGCAGCTTGTCCGGCGCACGATTCCACTTGGTTATCCGAAAACTGCGGAAGGCAATGGTTTATTGGCGCTCGATATCCTCAATAAATTTGAACAATTGTTCAAGATTCTCAGCAATTCCTATGCTAATGGATTGGACCGCTAAGTGAAACCATTCAAAAACCCCCAGACGCAAAGTCTGGGGGTTTTCTTGCATTTAATCCGTCACTAATTTATCCGTTTTCCGCTGCTCTTCAATCCACCACTCAATGTGGTTTTCGTCGAACAGGATCATATCGCCATAAGGCCGGGCATGCGGAATTGTTCGTTCCGACAGGAGCTGCTGAATCTGCTCTTCTGTCATGGGGCAACTTCGCTGCTCCAGATATTCGAGCAATTTCGGTATTCCCTGGATCTTCCCCATTTAATCACCTCCCACAAAACCTTCCTTACCTAAGCAAAGAAAATTCAGCACGAGTTATTAAACGGTTTGCTGAAGATTCTATTCCCATATTTTCAAGTGGTTAATCCTAAAAACTGAAAAACTTTTAAAGCGCAAAGTGGAACGGGACAAACTCCTCCCGCTCACTGCGCGAATATGTTAGAATTTCCCCATATGTTAAAAACTATGTAAGGCAGTAAAAGTGCTTTTAAGAAGAGAAGGTGCAGATAGATGAAAGTCGGAATAGATGCGGGCGGGACACTGATCAAGGTGGCCTATACCGATGGGGGGCCGATTCATTTTGCGAAACATCCGATTGCTGAAATCGGTTTGGTAGCGGAGTGGATCAACGGGCTTTCGGCTAGTGAAGTATGTGTGACCGGCGGTAAATCAGGTGTGCTTGCATCTTTACTGGAAAAGTCCGTCCAAGAAATGGTGGAATTTGAAGCGACTCATTTGGGCGTCCAAGTGCTGCTTGAACGCATGGGGCTTCACGAGGAAGCTTATTTGGTCACCAATGTCGGAACCGGCACATCGATCCATTGCGTGCAGGATAATACGCAGGAGCGTCTCGGCGGTACCGGAATCGGGGGCGGCACGCTGATCGGCCTTAGCCATTTATTGACGGGGATCACCAGCTTCGATGAAATCGTTGAACACGCCAAGCGCGGCTCGCGTGAACGCATCGATTTGAAAGTGAAACATATCTATGAGGGCAAAGAGCCGCCGATTTCGGGTGAGTTGACTGCCAGTAATTTTGGGCAAGACCTCTTTTCCATTTCACATGAGTTGTCGAAAGAAGAATTGCTTGCGACGGTCATCGGCTTGGTCGGTGAAACAGTCAGCACGGTCAGTGTTCATGCAGCGCGCCAATGCCGCAGCTCGACGATTGTCTATATCGGATCTTCATTCAGCGACAACCCCCTGTTGAAAGAAGTTGTCACAAGCTACACCATTCTGCGCGGCTCGACGCCACTGTTCCCGGATAACGGTGAATATTCCGGTGCAGTCGGGGCGTTATCTGTTTTGGAATAGAAAAAGAGCATCAGCCTTGATGCTCTTTTTCTTCGTTATTGATCGATGATTTCCAGTTTTTCGCGAATATCGGTGCGGGCTTGTTTTTCCGGTACGTGGGCAGGGTAGCCCATCATCATGGTGGCGACGATTTTCTCGCCCGGTTCTACCCCGATGGCTTCACGGAAGACGGGGTTGTAAATCCAGTCGTTCGAACGCCAAATCATGCCGATGCCGCGCTGCCAAGCAGCCAATTGGAAATTTTGCAGCATGGAACTAAGTGCGCCGTAATCTTCATCGAAGCGTCGCTGGCGCGGGTCGACCGGCATGATGGCGACCAAGTGGAGCGGGATGTCACGGAAATACTGGGCTTTATTGAGCGCTTTTTGCGGGATGTCGCCGTCCGGTGTTTTCATCGAATCGAGGAATGCCTGGACGAATTTTTCTTTGCCAGCACCCGCATAGAGTTGGAAGCGCCAAGGTTCGTTCACTTTATGGTTAGGTGCCCATTTGGCGATATTCAGCAAGTCGATGATCTCTTCGACATCGACAGTATCTGGTTTGAACTTTTTGATCGATCTTCTTTCCATGATCAATTGATCAATCGGATTCATCAATTTGAACCTCTCCTATCCTTTAAATGCTTTCGGTTAAATCCTACCACGAATGGCGAAAATCGTGTTGAAAATGACATATTGATGGATGGGAAATGTGCAGCTTCTTGGTAAAATATAGATAGAAGCAGTAAGCTGAATAAATTCATTTACGACTATTTCCGTTATAGAAAATGTGGAATTATATATAAGCAAGGAGTGATTCGGATGAAGAAAGCCGTGGTCATCGGCGGAGGGATTACAGGCCTTTCCGCTATGCACTATTTAGAGCGGATGAAAAAGCAGCACGGGCTCGAGTTGGAATTAGAGCTTGTTGAAAAAGACGCGGAGCTGGGCGGGAAGATCCGCACGGTGAAAAAAGAGGGCTTTACGATGGAGGTGGGAGCGGATTCCATCGTCGCTCGCCATGCCAGCGTATTGCCGCTCATTGAAGAGCTCGGGCTTGAAGAACAGATGGTCTACAATGGGACCGGCATTTCTTATCTGTATACCGACAATCAATTGCATGCCATCCCGAAAGATACAGTCTTCGGTATCCCGATGGACCGCGAAGCGCTGTTCAGCTCGACGCTCGTGTCGGAACAGGGGAAAGAGCGGGCGATGGAAGACTTTGAAACCGTAAACGACCGCTTTACGAAAGACAGCTCGATCGGGGAATTCTTGGAAGCGTTTCTCGGCAAAGAATTAGTGGACCGCCAGATTGCGCCTGTCTTATCCGGCGTCTATTCGGGTTCGTTGCGTGAACTGACCTTAGCGTCCACTTTGCCATATTTGATCGATTATAAAAATGACTACGGCAGCATCATTAAAGGCTTCGAAGCGCATAAGGAAACATTCCAAGGGGCAGCGAACAAGAAATTCATTTCATTCGACGGGGGGATGGCGGCCTTGATCGACCGTCTCGAAGAACAGTTGGAAACTGCGCTTGTCCGAAAAGGCGTCGAGACGAACTCGTTGGAGAAGCGAGACGGGCGCTATGAGCTGGGTTTCTCGGATGGTACATCAAGCGAGGCGGATTTCATCGTGCTGGCGATACCGCACCAGCAAGCACAAGCATTGGTGAAGGACGACACGCTTGATGAGGAATTTGGCCAATTGATCAATTCGTCGTTGATCAGCGTATATCTGGGATACGACTTGCCGGACGAACAATTGCCGGCGGATGGCACCGGCTTTATCGTGTCAGAAGGCAGCGATTTGGCGTGCAACGCCTGTACGTGGACGAGCCGTAAATGGCCGCATACCTCGGCGCAGCAAAAACTATTAGTGCGTTTATTCTATAAGAGCACGAACCCGGTATTCACTGAACTGCAAAACAGCTCTGATGAACAGATTGCAACTATAGCGAAAGCGGATATCCAGAAAAGCCTGGGCATCGAACAAGCGCCCGCGGTCATCGAAATCACGCCGTGGAATGAGCTCATGCCAAATTACCATATGGGCCATAAAACAGCGGTCCTGTCACTTGAAGCGCGGCTATCCGGCGCCTATCCAGGTGTCTATCTGGCCGGCTCTTCCTATTACGGGGTCGGCATTGGCGCCTGCATCCAAAACGGCAAAGACTTGGCGCAGAAAATCGTACAAGCGGTGAGCGAAAAATAAAAATACTGTCATCAACACGCAAAAAAGCTCCGGAAACATTCCGGAGCTTTTTTTATATACTGCTATCTCATGGCGTTGAGGCGCTTGTAGCTATCGAAATGCTTGCCCCAATAGCTGTCGTTAAGGCTAGTAATTTGGACGCGGTCTCCGCCGGCATGGATAAAGCTATTGTTGCCGACGTAGATGCCGACATGGGAAATTCCGGGGCGGTACGTGTTTTTGAAGAACACCAGGTCTCCCAATTGGGGAGAGCTGACCGTAAACGAACTTGCGTAATAGCCGATCGTGTTCGTGCGTGGAATCGTGATGCCTGCGCGGTTGTAGACATAGTATAAATAGCCGCTGCAATCAAAGCCGCTTGAAGTCGCGCCGCCCCATGCATAAGGCACTCCGAGTTGTGTGCGTGCGATAGAAAGCACTTGGTCCACTTTCGAAGAGGCAGCCGGTTTGGACACTTGGATTGGCGAAGGGGCAGCAACTGCGCCTCCTTGGAGTTTCAACACTTGGCCAACGCGGATATTACTAGTACTCAAATTATTCCAGCTCATTAATTGCGCAACGGATACCTTATAGCTTCTGGAAATTTTGCTGAGCGTGTCGCCTGAGACAACGCGGTATGTAGTCGTATTGGTTTGTGCTGGCGGTGCAGCGGGAGCCGGTGAAGGCGATGCAATGACGGCTGATGCCGTGCCGCTGACTTTCAACTTCTGACCGATGCGGATAGTGGAGTTGCTCAAATTGTTCAATTGCTGGATTTTTGCGACAGATGTGGAGTGTGCCTTGGCAACTTTATAGAGAGTATCACCGGCTTTGACAGTATAAGTGCTAGTCTTTGCGGCAGCTGGTGCGGCCGGGGCGGATGGCGCCGGAGTGCTCGCTGCAGCTGGTGACGTCAAGCACAGCACTTGATTTGGATAGATGGCATCCGTGCTCAGGCGATTCCATGTTTTCAAGTTGGCAACAGATACGTCGTTGCTTGAAGCCACTTTCCATAATGTGTCGCCTGGTTTGATTTTATACGAACTTGCTTCTGTATCCGCAGCCCCTATTGCCAAGGATAGGACTCCTGCCGTGATTGCCATGCCGATCAGCTTCTTCATGCTCATTCCCCTTTTGGTATCCGCAACATAACTTGCGTATGCAATTTTCTTTAAGTGTATTCAGTTTCACGAATATAGGCAATAAGTTTTATATTACATTTGTGTTACAAAAATCTAAAGGCTTAATTTATAGTTTTATTTTGACTATAAAAATAATAATGGTAAAAATTTCTTCTAGTCTATTAGATGTGGATCGTAACAAGCTATTCCCAAAACAGTTGTTGAAATATTTGTTCTAATCTGACATTATGGAAGTAGTTTGTTGGTGAATCACCATTCAGTAGAGGGAGGAAAAAATAATGTATGCGACACTTGGAAGTATATTTGACCATACGGTTTCCCTGCACCCGGAACGTGAAGCGTTTGTTGATTTAAGAAGAAATAAGCGCTGGACATATGCGCAGTGGCGGGATGATGTGCATCGCTTGGCGAACGCGCTGACGGCAGCTGGCGTCGCTAAAGGGGATCGCGTTTCAACGTACCTTTTCAATAATCAAGAGTTGGCGACTGCATTATTTGCCTGTGCCAAAATCGGCGCAATCTTCAACCCGATCAACTTTCGCCTGAAAGCGGAAGAACTGGCATTCATCTTAGAAGATGCCAAGCCTGAAGTGGTGCTGTTCGAAGCAGTGCTAGAAGGCGTCGTACAGACGATTGCGCCGCAGTTTCCAGCGATCCAGTTCTGGACAATCGATGACAAGACGCCATCGTTTGCAAAGAATTATCATGAACAAGTCGCGGTGGCTTCAGCCGAAGATCCGGGTGTCGAGTTGGATGAATCGGATACATATGCGATTATGTATACGAGCGGAACGACAGGGCGTCCGAAAGGCGTCATCCACCGGCATCGCAGCATGGCCGAACAAAGCATGATGTGCATCGCCATGCTCAAAACGACAAAAAACGATGTCGGTTTGGTCGCCGCGCCGATGTTCCATTGTGCGGAGTTGCATTGCAATATCATTCCACGCGTCCAGGCAGGCGCATCGAGCATCATCATGCACCAATTCGATCCGTTTTTAGCGCTGGATACGATTGAAAAAGAACAAGTGACGGTGATGTTCGCGGTGCCGACGATGTGGAGCATGATTGCCGAAATCGACGGTGCGCAGCAGAAAGTGAAGAGCTTGACGCGCGGTCTTTATGGTGCCGCCCCGATGGCACCTGTGCTTGTAAAACGCGTCAAAGAGGTGCTCGGCATCGATTTGATCCAAGCTTATGGACAGACGGAAATGGGCCCGGCCATCACTTTTTTGTCGGAAGCAGACCAGCTGACGAAAGCAGGCTCTGCCGGACAGCCCGCCTATAATCATGAAATCCGCGTCGTGCGGCCGAATGAGGACGGCCCGTCAGAACCGGAAGATGTGCTTGCGCCTTTTGAAGTCGGAGAAATTATCGTGCGCGGGCCCAGCATGATGGCAGGGTACTTCCAACGCGAAGACGCGACAGAAAAAGCGCTTTATAAAGGCTGGTACCATTCGAGCGACTTGGGCTATATGGATGAACAAGGGTATTTATACGTCGCTGACCGCGTCGATGATATGATTATCAGCGGCGGAGAGAATATCTATCCGCGTGAAGTGGAAGATGCGCTCCATGGCCATGATAAAGTACAGGACGTGGCAGTGCTTGGCGTCCCGGACGAGAAATGGGGCGAATCGGTGTTGGCTTTTGTCGTCTCGAAAGACCCATCATTGACTGAGCAGGATTTGGAAGAATACTGTGTCAATCACGAAAATCTCGCGCGCTACAAGCGCCCGCGCTCGTATCGTTTTGTCGAGGAACTGCCGCGCAATGCCAGCGGAAAGATCCAGAAATTCCTGCTGCGCGAACAATATCGAGAACTATCGTCTTGAACGGGCGATGAGAAAAGAGGGGCAACTATGGTGAAGATGAAGCCTGTGGAAGAAACGATTATGGGGGTGCTTGGCATCGAGCTGACGGAGCAGTCCAGTGAACGGATCGTCGCGACGATGCCCGTCCATGCAGCGACGCATCAGCCATTCGGCCTGTTACACGGCGGTGCATCGGTGGTTCTTGCAGAGACGGTAGCAAGTTTCGGGACCTGGCATGCGATTGACCAGCAAAACGAAATAGCGGTCGGGCTGGAAATCAATGCCAATCATATCCGCGGAAAAAAAGATGGCGTCGTGACAGCCATCGGCACGCCGCTTCACAAAGGGCGTACGACGATGATTTGGGATATCAAAATCCTGGATGAAGAAGAGCGGCTCATTTGCGTGTCGCGCTGCACGGTGGCGATTGTCCAAAAACCAACTGAATGATGGCGAAAGGCCGGACCTCGCACTGAGGCTCCGGCCTTTTTAGCCGCTCTGGACATTAAGTCAGCGGGGCGCCATGTTATAATGGAGGAACAAGGAATCCGGGGTCCGGAAAGGCAGTGACAGGTTTTGAAAAGAGAAATTATGCAACAGAGCATTGCGTTGTTTGTCGACAAAGGCTATAGCGCCACTTCGATACAGGATATTGTAGATGCGCTCGGCGTGACAAAAGGCTCTTTCTACTATCATTACAAAAGCAAAGACGCATTGTTGATGGACATCCATCAGCAATATATCGATGAATTGCTCACCAGGCAGGAATCGATCCTGCAGGAGGCGGCGCCGGCAAAGGATAAACTGGCAGCGATTGTCCGCTTATTGATCGGCGACATGGAAAAGCAAGGACCGATCGCCAATATCTATTTCCGCGAACTGCGTCATTTAAAAGAAGAAAATGCTAAAACGATCCGTGCAAAACGGGCAGAATTCCGCGAACAGATCGAATCGGTCCTGTTGGCAGGGATTGAAAGCGGCGAGTTCCGCAAAGAGTTGAACCCGAAGATGATCGCTTTCGCCGTACTCGGCGTGACCAACTGGAGCTATCAATGGTTTCAGCCAGGGGGTGAACTGGCGACTGGTGAACTGGCCGAGCTGTATACCGATTTCATCCTCCATGGCGTTACGCCAGTGCATCCTCGAAAGCCGTGATCCGTTTTTTCGGATCACGGCTTTCGAACGCTTAATTTTGTTCCGTCTTCAGTAAATGGTGTTTCAATTCCATGCCGCCCCGAAAGCCTGTCGCATCGCCGTTTTTCCGGATGACCCGGTGACACGGGATGAACAGGAGCAAAGGGTTTGCGCCCACTGCAGAACCGGCTGCACGGATTGCTTGCGGCTTGCCGATGCGTTCAGCCAATTCAGAATAGGAAACGGTTTGGCCGTAAGGAATTTCCTGCAAGGCTTGCCAGATGGAACGTTGAAATTCAGTGCCTGCGACATCAAGAGGCAGCGAATATGTTTCGCGTGAACCTGCAAGCCAAGCTTCGATCGTATATTGATATTCCGTCAATGCTTGCGGGTCTTGGACGAAATCGGCGCTTGGAAATCGTTTTGCGCAATGCTGCTGCATTTCAACAAGGCCTTCGCCCGGCGAACCGACATAACAAAGACCCTTGCCACTTTTGGCGAGAAGCAGGCGGAATCCATGTTGCTCAGCGTATGCCCAGCGGATGGTCTGTGCCATAGCCATCATCCTTCCGTATTTTAGTTTCAGTATACGCCCAGCTACGCCGTTTTTCAGCAAGTAGATTTCTTGTTTGAGCTTTTGGAGAACGGGAATACGGGGGATAAGACTTAAGGAGGGATCTACATGGCAAGAGACAAAAACAAAGAAAGACTGGAAGAAGAGCGCCGCGAACAAGAGTTGCGTGAAGAACAACAGGCTTTTAAGGACAGTGCCAGAAACCTCGACGAACAGAACCGGATGAACGATACACAGAACCAGCAAAAATAAGCCATATGCCAAAACTAGCTCGCGCACCGAAAAATCCGGTGGGCGGGCTTTTTTCAC
This sequence comes from Planococcus rifietoensis, assembly GCF_001465795.2. Lineage (NCBI taxonomy): Bacteria > Bacillati > Bacillota > Bacilli > Caryophanales > Caryophanaceae > Planococcus > Planococcus rifietoensis. The sequence goes on from NZ_CP013659.2 coordinate 3,486,199, forward strand.
TATGTGTGCAAGCGTGGTAGTATGGTACATAATACTTTTTTTAGGAAAGAGTGGTTTTCATGTTTGACACCCTTGAACAATTGATGGAAGAAAAAGGAATAAACAGCAAGCGTTCGGTCGCATGGAAGAAAATCAGTGAAGAAGAGCGCTTATCGGAAAGATTTCTCGTTGAAAATGCGCGTAATGTCCATTGGCAGCTGGTTTCTAAACATCAACCGCTGTCCGAAGAGTTTATCCGCCAATACAGCGGATTTCTTTACTGGGATGAAATTCTCCGCCATCAGCAAGTATCGGAGCGCTTTTTGGAGGAGTTTTCAATCCCTGAAAAGTGGCAGCCGGAAGAAAGCCAGCTATCTCCAAAGCAGTTGAAAACTTTAGAAGCGCATGGCCAGCCTTTTGACGAACAGCAATACTGGAGGCTCGTATCCGCCAAACGCTTATCGCCGATGTTCATCGAGAAACATCATGACCGAGTCGATTGGCAGACGCTCAGCGACCAGCAGGAATTGCCGATGACTTTAATTGGCCGCCACGCCGATAAAGTCGACTGGCTCGCTGTGACGCGTGGGCAAAAATTGACAGAACGGTTTATCGAAAAGCACAAAGGCCAAGTGGAATGGGAAACGCTAACGTTCCATCAAGAGTTGTCGGAGCGATTCATCAATCGGCATAGTGATAAGATGGCGGCAATCTCTGCAGAGCAGCCGCGCTCAGAAGCTTTTCTCTATATGCATCTGGACAAGATGGACCCAGAGACGATTCTGGCGTGCCAGCAGATTGGCCAGGCAGTGGAATACGAGAGTTTTAAAGTCTATAGCATTTCACGCAATAGCCGGAAAAAATACATTGTGGAGTTCTATCATTACGATGAACCGGATTCCCCGCGTTTTCTGAAACTGGACGATGAAGGCTTCTATGATTTGCTGGAAGAGTACGAGTTGCAGGATCATATTGAAGCGGATTTCCCGGAACTTTTGTTCATCGAAGAAATGCGCTTCTGATCGAACGCACCCAAATGCGGGTGCGTTTTTTATATGGCTGAGGATTTTTCGGGATGCTAGCAGGCTTGTGTTTTCCGGCATCCCGTTTATAATGGGAAGAAAAATTGAAAGTTGGGACTATGCATGGCGATGACCGATTTGACGATTGCAAAAGAAGCGGCTATCCGGCCGATCCAGGAAATTGCACAGCAAGCCGGGATTGCGGAAGACGCTTTGGAATTATACGGGAAATACAAAGCGAAAATCGATGTGAACAAATTGCCGAAAACCACGAAGGACGGCAAAGTCGTGCTTGTGACGGCGATCAGCCCAACACCAGCCGGCGAAGGCAAATCGACGGTGACAGTGGGGCTTGCGGATGCATTGAAACAAAGCGGCGAGTCGGTCATGGTGGCGCTTCGTGAACCTTCACTTGGCCCGGTCATGGGTGTCAAAGGCGGTGCGACAGGCGGCGGCTTTGCACAAGTATTGCCGATGGAAGATATCAACCTTCATTTCACGGGCGATATCCACGCCATCACGTCGGCGAACAACGCGCTCGCGGCATTGATCGATAACCATTTGCACCAGGGAAATGTGCTTCACATCGACCCAAGGCGCATCACATGGAAGCGTGCATTGGACATGAACGACCGGGCGCTGCGCCACGTGACGATCGGTCTCGGCGGCCCTGCGCAAGGCGTGCCGCGTGAAGATGGCTTCGATATTACGGTCGCATCGGAAATCATGGCGGTGCTGTGCCTCGCCACTTCTCGGGAAGACTTGAAAGAACGCTTGGCCCGCATGGTCATCGGCTATACGTATGACCGCGAGCCCGTCACAGTGAGAGATTTGGAAGCACAAGGTGCACTCGCGCTGCTCTTGAAAGAGGCATTCAAGCCGAATTTGGTGCAGACGATCGAAGGAACGCCTGCGATCATTCACGGCGGCCCGTTTGCCAACATTGCCCATGGCTGCAATTCCTTGATGGCGACGAACACGGCGAGAAGCCTGGCGGATGTCGTCGTCACAGAAGCTGGCTTCGGCGCGGACCTTGGCGCTGAAAAATTCATGCACATCAAATCAAGAAAAGGCGGCTTCCATCCGGATGCGGTCGTCATCGTTGCGACAGTGCGTGCGCTGAAAATGCACGGCGGCGTGGATAAGAAAGAGCTCGGCGCAGAAGACGCGGATGCGGTGCGCCGCGGCATCGTCAATTTGGCGAAACACGTGGAGACAATCCGCCAGTTTGGCATCGAGCCGGTCGTAGCACTCAATCGCTTCACGGGCGATAGCGATGCGGAACTCGCGCAAGTGATGGACTGGGCGGAAGCGGAAGGAGTCGCGATTGCCCTGACAGAAGTATGGGGCAAAGGCGGAGCTGGCGGGCTTGACCTTGCGGCACTGGTCAAACGCCAACTGGATAAAGGCGCTGATTTTGGCTATTTGTATGCTGAAGAAGATACGGTCGAAGAAAAGCTGCGGGCAATCGTTCAGAAAGTTTATGGCGGTGCGGATGTCCAGTTGACGGATAAAGCGCAGAAGCAATTGGCCGAACTGAAAAAATACGGCTGGGACGCATTGCCGATCTGCATGGCGAAAACGCAATATTCCTTGTCGGATCAACCGAAATTGCTCGGCCGTCCGGAAGGCTTCACGGTAACGATTCGAGAATTGATCCCGAAACTTGGCGCAGGATTTATCGTCTGCCTGACAGGAGATATCATGACCATGCCTGGCTTGCCAAAATCGCCTGCTGCACTGAATATGGATGTAGCAGAAGACGGGCAAGCGCTCGGTTTGTTCTAATGACAGTCAGCGTGCAAATCGTGGATTATGTCGAACAAGGCCAATCACTTTATATTCAATTGAAAGTGGTGGATGCGGAAGCTGGGACGGCAGTTGAGGGCGAGGTCCGTTTTCTTGGAGAGTTGCTATACGGAGACTTGATCCACGAAAAGAAGTCGCCGCTGACGGATCCGGCGCGCATTGAAACAATCGATTATTTGAAAACCCATTTCGGAAGATGATTTCCGGAGTGGGTTTTTATTTAGTTTTCATGACTGAATATTCAATTATTAATGGTCGCTTCCATGTCGAATGTGCTAAGGTGAAAGAAATGAATAGACTGAATGAATAATCGATTCAAAAAGGAGCGGTTGCCATGAAACTGCAGTCTACACGAAGCGAGCAAAAACATTTATCGGTGGCGGCGTATAACGGAGGATTTGCGCTTGTGCGGGAGGCGCGTTATTTGAAATCGGACGGGCCCGTGGAAGAAGTGCAATTTTTGGATGTTGCTGAACGGGTGGAGACGGATTCGATCATTGTGAAAGGGCTCGATGTCCTGGAGCAGAACTACGATTATGACCTGGTTAGCAAAGGGAAATTATTGGAACGCTATATCAATCGCCACGTCCATGTGCGAAACAACGAAACCGGGGAAGAACTGGAGATGCGCCTGCTCAGCGTATCGGAATGCATCATTGGCGAACGGGCCGATACGAAAGAAATCGTCATCGATCCGGCCGGCGAACTGATTCTTCCGGCATTGCCGGAAGGCTTATTGCTGAAGCCGGCATTGGTGTGGAAAATAGCGCCGGCTGAGGTGGACCAGGAAATCAGGGTATCGTATTTGACGAAAAGCCTGGAATGGCACGCCCATTATACATTGGAAATCAAAGATAATGGCTTCCAATTTGACGGCTGGGTGAAAATTTTGAATCGTAGCGGCGCCCATTACGAAAAAGCAGAACTTGCTTTGGTGGCTGGGGATGTCCACCGGGAACTGGAAATGAATAATGGCGATTCACCGATTTTGTATTCGCGCATGCAAGAGACGATGGTTACAGCTGAAGCCTTGCCGGACCGTCTCGTCTACAGGATCAATCGGCCGGTCACCATCATGAACGAGCAGCTGAAGCAATTATCGCTATTCTCGGCGTACGGCGCACAAGTCAAGCGTGCTTATCAAGTGAGGTCAGGCGATACACATGCCGATGTCCAAATCGAATTTCCCAACTCGAGCGAAAACGGGCTCGGCATGCCGCTTCCGGAAGGTGTGGTGAAAGTATACGAAGCCGGGGATTCAGGTGAAACGTTTTTCACAGGCGAAGAGCGAATCGAACATACCGCACCAGGCAAAAACCTGCGCATCCATATCGGAAAAGCGCTGGATATTACTAGCGACAGCCATGAAAAATTGCGTGAAAAGCATGGCGTTCATGAATACATCACCTATGTGTATAAACTCGAAAATGAAAAGGCGGAAAGCATCCGTTTGCTGGTCGAGCATGTTATTTTTGATCCCATTTGGGAAATGGAATCGTCGAGCCACGATTATGAACGGAAAAGCAGTTCAAAAGTGGAATTCGTCGTGAGAATCCAGCCCAAGGCAACCGTGGAATTGGAGTTTACGTACAAAGCCGATAATCGGCGAGAAGGGCGAGACTATTAGCAAAGGAGGAGAACGTCATGGAAGTCGCATCAGTCAATGGCCGCATTCATGGAAAGAATCTCGCGGCAAGCATACTCGTTCCGGTTGTGGGCGGGGCGCTTGTCGGAGCGCTTGCCAATAGAGGTACCCGCGAGCAATACGAGAGGCTAAAAAATCCTTCATTTGCGCCGCCCGGTTGGGTGTTCCCGGTCGTCTGGACAGCGCTATACAAAATGATGGGCGTCGCCAAATACCGCGCGCAAGAAACAGCCAAACCGCTCGGGCGGGAGCGTCAGGTGCTGGCCCCGTATGAACTTCAGCTCGGCTTGAATTTCCTGTGGTCATTTTTATTCTTTAAATGGGGGCTGCGGGGAACGGCGCTCATCGAAATGGCAGCGCTTCTCGGCGCAGTCATCTGGGCGGCATATGAATTCTATCAAATTGACCAACTGGCCGGAGTGTTGATGGTGCCTTATATCGCTTGGGTAGCGTTTGCGCTCGGGTTGAATTATTCATTTTGGCAGTTGAATAAATGATCGCCCAAGTGTCGGAATCCCCAGCGGTTTCGGCACTTTTGTCTATTTTTTGACCTGGTTTTAAAAAAGTATTTCAAACACTGCAAACTGTTAAAAAATTATGATGCATAGTGGTAAGAAAACGACTACAATGAAGGAAGTTGACAACGTTCGAGGCATGGCCTTTTTGGGACTGTTGAAATCAACGCAGTTGAATGGTATCAGGAGGGAAATCAATGTTAAAAGATGTGTTTATCGGCTTGTCTCAAAACCGTCTCCTTACGGCTGCGGCCAAAAAGTACGGCTTGAAATTGGGTGCCCAAACCGTAGTGGCCGGGACCAATATCGAAGAGACCATTAAAAGTATCCGCAGTTTGAATGCACAGGGAATCAGCGCGACTGTCGACAACCTGGGTGAGTTCGTTTTCGAAAAGGAAGCAGCGCTCGAAGCGAAAGAGAATATCATGGATATGATCGAAGCGATCCATAAGAATAAAGTCGATGCCCATATTTCCTTGAAACCGACCCAGCTCGGCTTGGATATCGATTATGATTTCTGCTTGGAAAACTTGAAAGACATTGTCGCACTTGCCCATAACTACCATATGCACATCAATATCGATATGGAAGATTACGGACATGTCCAGCCGTCGTACGATCTTTTGAATGCGCTTTCGAAAGACTATGATAATATCGGAACGGTCATCCAAGCCTACTTCTTCCGTGCCATGGACGATCTGCAGGAACATAAGGACTTGCGCTTGCGCATCGTTAAAGGTGCTTACAAAGAGCCAGCGGATGTGGCTTACCAGACACGTGAAGAAATTGATGAAAACTTCATCAAATTGATCGAATATCATTTGCTGAACGGTAAATTCACGTCGATTGCGACACACGACCACAACATCATCAATCATGTCGAAGCTTTCATCAAAGAACATGATATTTCATACGATAAATTTGAATTCCAGATGCTTTACGGATTCCGCAAAGAATTGCAACGCGAGCTAGCGAATAAAGGCTATAACTTCTGCACATACGTGCCGTTCGGCGATGACTGGTACGCGTATTTCATGCGCCGCCTGGCAGAGCGCCCTCAAAACTTGAATCTCGTATTCAAGCAAGTGTTCACGAAAAAGAACAATATCGCCATCGGGGCGCTTGCTGGAGCATTCATCCTGGGCCGCGCGACCAAAAAGCGCAAATAAAAAAAGGCGTCTCTTCCGGAGGCGCTTTTTTCAATTCCGAAAAAATGAAGGGGTGTAGGCATGTACAAAACGATAATTACGCCGCGTGTCTCTGAGACCGATGCGGTCGGCCATATCAACAACACGAGTTTGCCGGTCTGGTTCGAAGCTGGCCGCAACCCGCTGTTTGAATTATTTACGCCGGACCACGATTTCACCAAGTGGAAAATGGTCATCGTCAAAACGACGCTCGAATTCACCGGGCAAGTATATTTCGGAAAAGACGCCGAAGTCCATACTTGGGTCGAGCGCATTGGCAACAGCAGCCTCGAGCTGTATGAGGAACTGCATCAGGAAGGGCGCTTATGCGCAAAAAACCGTGCCGTTTATGTTAATTTTAACTTAGAAAATCAGCAGAGCGAGCCGATTCCAGACCCGATCCGTGTCGAACTGACCGAACATTTGATTAAGACTAGCGAACACAAAGAGGGAGTCTGAATAGTTTTTTAATTAATGCGGCTCTTGAAAGGCCATTTGGACATGCTATAATAAGTCCATTCAAAAGAATATTCACTCATATAATAGCGGGGATATGGCCCGCAAGTTTCTACCGGTCCGCCGTAAACGGACTGACTATGAGAAGCAATGGAACGAAAAGAAACCGCCTATTTCGACAGGTGGCTTCCTTTTGCGTTTCCTTTCGGGAAAGCCCGGAGGACCTTGCTCCACTCATGGTTATGAATGGATGCGCGTCCTCCGGGCTTTTTTGCGGAGGATGCGGGAAAAGGAGCGGAAAACATGAAGCAGTTGGAAGAAAAAATTCTAGCGGATGGACGGGTTTTGTCCGAAGCCGTATTGAAAGTTGATTCATTTTTGAACCATCAAATCGACCCGGCCTTGATGCAAGCAATCGGGGAAGAGTTCGCTTCCCGTTTTAAAGCAGCGGGAGTCACAAAGATTTTGACAATTGAATCGTCAGGCATCGCGCCTGCAGTCATGACCGGGCTATTGCTCGGCGTACCGGTCGTTTTTGCGAGAAAGCGTAAATCGCTGACCTTGACGGATGGTTTGTACTCAGCTCCTGTCCATTCCTTTACTAAGAATGAAACAAACGATATCTCCGTGTCCCGTGACTTTCTCGGGAAAGACGACGTCGTGATGATCATTGATGATTTCCTGGCGAATGGCCAAGCAGCACTCGGTTTGCTCGATATCGTCGAACAAGCTGGTGCGGCATGTGCAGGCATCGGCATCGTCATTGAAAAAGGATTCCAGCCAGGCGGGAAATTACTGCGCGATAAAGGCATACGCGTGGAAACATTGGCGAATATTAAATGGATGGAACCAGGACACGTAGAATTTTACGGGGAGGTACCGAACTGATGAAAAAAGCATTCGGAGAAGCGGCACTCGGCCTTCAACATGTCCTGGCAATGTATGCAGGAGCGATTCTTGTTCCCTTGATTGTGGGGGCAGCGCTCGGGTTGACCCCGGAGCAATTGACCTACCTCGTTTCGATCGATATTTTGCTGTGCGGCGTTGCGACGCTGCTGCAAGTGTTCAATTCGCGCTTTTTCGGCATCGGCTTGCCGGTCGTGCTGGGCTGTACATTCACGGCGGTCGGCCCGATGATTGCCATTGGCGGCCAATATGGCATTTCGGCGATTTATGGGTCGATTCTCGTTTCCGGCCTCTTCGTCATTGTCGTTTCCGGATTTTTCGGCAGCCTCGTGCGCTTTTTCCCGCCAGTCGTGACCGGTTCAGTGGTCACCATCATCGGCATCACACTTATTCCGGTCGCCATCAATAATATGGGCGGCGGGCAAGGCGCTGCGGATTTCGGTTCGCTGCCCAATATTGCCCTAGCTTTCGGGACACTAGGCTTTATCATTTTCCTTTATAAATTCTCACGCGGCTTTATGCGCGCCGTGTCGATCCTCGTCGGCTTGATTGCCGGAACGGTCGTTGCCGGATTTATGGGCAAAGTCGATTTCACGCCAATCGCAGAAGCATCGTATTTCCACATGGTGCAGCCGTTCTATTTCGGGATGCCGACATTCGAATGGTCCGCGATCCTCACCATGATTTTGGTGGCGCTTGTGTCGCTCGTCGAATCGACAGGGGTCTATTTCGCGCTCAGCGATATCACAAAAAAAGACATCAACGAAAAAGATTTGGCGAAAGGCTACCGTTCTGAAGGCTTGGCGATTGTCCTCGGGGGGATTTTCAACGCCTTCCCGTATACGGCCTACTCGCAAAACGTCGGGTTGATCCAAATGTCCGGCGTGAAGTCGCGCAAGATCATCTTTATCGCGGCCATCATGTTAATCGTTCTCGGGTTCGTACCGAAAATCGGCGCCATGACGACGATTATCCCGACACCGGTGCTTGGCGGGGCTATGATCGCAATGTTCGGCATGGTCATCGCACAAGGCATTAAAATGCTCAGCGGCGTCATCTCGGAATCGCAGGAAAACTCCATGATCGTCGCTTGTTCTGTTGGCATCGGGCTCGGCGTCACGGTAGTTCCGGAATTGTTCGCGCTCTTGCCCGCAGGCGTCCAGATCTTGACGAGCAATGGCATTGTTGCCGGGAGCTTGACGGCGATCGGCTTGAACATCGTTTTCCATATGTTGCCGTCCCGCAAGCGAAAACGCGAGGCGCAAGCGGTACAATCCAATCAAGCAGTTACACCTCATGGGTGAATAGAAAAAGCTGTCCCTTCGTAACGCGAGGGGACAGCTTTTATTTTTGTACCTGGCTTTTTTCGAGCAGGAATTCCAATGTCTTCTGGAGAGTTTCCTGGCCATCGTTCGTGTCCAAGGCGTATTGGTATTCATGCTTCAGGTTCTTATCGGTGCCGCGGAAAAAGACATCGGTGACATCGACGCCTTTGAGGCGCAGGTTATCGGCGAGTGCGACTGATTGCGGCTCAAGGGGGTCGCCGTCGCCGGCTGAAATAAAGACGTCCGGATAAGCAGGTGTTACATGCTGGATGGTCGACATTTCGTGGATGTTGCCGAATGTCTCAAAACTTTCGGCACCCGTATAGGCGTTCAAAAAGAAATCGATATTCGGGAAGCCGGATTCGCGCACGGTGGCCATATCGTATAATCCGCAGAATAATATTGCCCCGCGCAATTGTTCAGAGGCAACGGCTGGCGACAAGCCCATCGTTTCAGCCAGATCCGGGTTGGTCTGCAGGGCGGCCACTTGGCTGGAAATCTGCGCCCCAGCGGAATCACCGCCGACAAAAATCCTCTCCATATCACCGCCATACTGCGCGGCAGATTCGCTCAAAAACTTCAAAGCCTCATTGGCCTGAATGACAGGTCCCGGATACAATTGGCCAGGCGCCAGTGCATAGTCGATATTGGCGACCAGATAGCCGGCATTCGCCAACGTCATGCCGTAATCCTGGCGGCTGTCTTTGGAACCGCCGATAAAGCCGCCCCCGTGGATCCATAAGATAACCGGCAAGGGGCCGGTAGCGTCTGCCGGGTAATAGAGGTCCATAAAGGCGTTATCGGACGCATGGTAGCGGATGTCTTTGACAACCTCGACATGGGAAGCGACTTCCGCAAAATTCGGAGGCGGGCTATATATGGCAGAGCCGATAATCGGGGCGGCTGTTGGCTCTTCCGTTAAATGGCTGGCCAGCACGAATCCGGCAGAAGCTAAGAACACCGCTGCGACAAGTGCGAGTATTTTCTTGGAAATGAATTGTTTATGCTTCATGCGTTCCATCCTCTGCACGGCAAATACACCGAAATTTCAATTAAGCTTATTGTCATCCTATCACGTGCCAACCTGCTCCTCAAAAGATTTACTGTCATGAAATTGAAATGGAACTGTAAGGTTTTAAAGGTTCGGTGCCACCCAAAGCGGGTATTTAAAGGAGAGGCCGATGGGTCATTTTAACAGTTGAAGGAGAGGTTTTCATGTTCGGGTTGAGCGATTTGATAGCGCTGGCCATATCTGCATTCATCATCTTGCCAGTCGTTGTCTTTATCCGAGAAGCAGGCTATCTGGTCGTCAGTGCCTTGCTTGGCGCGAAGAATCCGCGTTTAACAATCGGCTCAGGTCCCCGAGTCTTCAAGATCGGCATGTTTGACGTGAGGAGATATTATCACTTATATAGTTGGTTTGCCTACGATGATTTAAAACGGCAAAGCAAGTTCGCATATATCATGTTGTACGCCGGGCCGATTTTAGCGAATGTAATTGTGGCATTTATTGTCAACGCGCTAGTCGCCAATGGGGTATTGGATCAATACGAGACGTTCTGGAACCGGTTTGTGTTCTACGGTTTCTATTTTGTGCTGTTTGATGCACTTCCGATGAAGACGGCAAACGGCATGCCGAACAATGGCATGATCATCTATGAAATGCTGCGTTACGGAAAACGCACCGATTTCAACGATGAGCCGTTCTTGCCATCGACAACCGAAGTCGAAGAGCAATATGAAGAAGAAATGGAAAAAGTAGAAGAAATGAAGGAAAATCAAAAAGAAATTATCGAAGATGACGAAGACAACTCACCTGAACAGCAGGAAAAAGAACGCCGTGAGAAAGAGGATATCGAAGAAAGTAAGCAACGCGACAAAGAGGATTTGGAAAGAGCGAAGAATTTGACGATCAAACAGCGGCACGAAGCAAAGGAAGAAAACAAGGATTAAAGAGAATATGTACGAAGGCGCACCATGATATGATGGTCATGTCGAAAACGAGGGAGTGAATATACATGGGTGAAAAAACAAAAGGAATTCATCACATTACAGCGATTGTTGGGGAAGCGCAGGAAAACACCGATTTTTACGCAGGGGTGCTCGGCATGCGCCTTGTCAAGAAGACGGTGAATTTCGATGATCCGGGTACGTATCATTTATATTTCGGAAATGATCAAGGGTCACCTGGTACCATCATGACCTTCTTCCCGTGGGGCAAAGCTTATCAAGGGAAAGTGGGAGACGGCCAAGTCGGCGTCACGGCTTTTGCCGTACCTGAAGGTGCTTTTACATTTTGGCGAAGCCGGCTGGAAAGCTATGGTGTTTCGTTTGAAGAGCATCAGCGATTTGGCGAATTGTATCTGAAGTTTGAAGATCCCCATGGCCTTCAGCTGGAACTGGTGGAACGTGGGATGGGTGAAGCAAGTGGATGGACCGGGGGCGGCATTACGCAAGACAATGCCATTAAAGGTTTTGCCGGAGCTGTATTGTACACGGCCAATGCGGCCAAAACTGCCGAATTATTGGAAGAAGTGGTCGGCTTCGTCCGCAAAGAAGAGCAAGGCGATTATGTGCGTTTTGTTTCGGACAGCGAGCTTGGGAACATATTGGACATCAAACAGACCCGTGTCGGTACGGGTCAAATGGGTGTCGGCACTGTCCATCACATCGCTTTCCGAGCGGATGATGACGTCGATCAACTGGAATGGAAAAATCGGATCGAAGCTTACGGGCTCGGCGTTACGCCTGTCCAAGACCGCAATTATTTCCGGTCGATTTATTTCCGTGAATATGGCGATCTGCTCTTTGAAATTGCCACTGACCCACCAGGCTTCACGATTGACGAAAGCCCGGACGCGCTCGGTGAGGAATTGAAATTGCCGAAGCAATACGAGCAATACAGAAAACGCTTATTGGCGGAACTGCCGCCAGTGTATGCGCGACCGCTTAAATAGCAAAGAAAAAAGCAGCACGGATTAAAACCCGGGCTGCTTTTTTGATGTCATGAAGATTTAGAGAGCGCGCCTTTTAACACCAATTGGATATTCTGCGGCCGTTCAGCCAGCCGTCTCATGAAATAGCCGTACCAGTCTTTGCCGAACGGAACATAAGACGTCACCTGGTATTCTTCTGACAGCTCCTTCAACAAATCCGTGCGGAAGCCGTAGAGCATTTGGAATTCAAAACGGTCGTTTGGAATGCCTTGCTCTTTTACATAGTCGATCGCCGCATTGATAATATGATGGTCATGCGTGGCGATTGACGTGAACACTGGCTGGTCAAGCCGTAGCTTGATGAGCTTAAGGAAATTGGAATCCACTTCCTCTGCGGACTGGTAGGCCACTTGTTCGCTTTCCTGATAGGCACCTTTCACAAGCCGCAGCCTGACGTTTTGAAGGGCATCCAGATCTTGTTCCGAGCGGAAAAGATAAGCTTGGATGACGGTTCCGACACTGTCGAATTCTTCTCTCAAAGTATGCAATATATCGAGGGTCGGTTGAAGGTGCTCATAATTTTCCATATCCAGGTTGACGTAAATCCTTCGCTGTTCTGCTTCAGCCGCAATTTCCCGTATGTTTTCCAAGCAGAATTGTTCGTCGATATCGAGCCCGATTTGTGTTAATTTGACGGATAAATGGGCATCTACGCCAGCTTCTGTGATAGCTTCAGCCGTCTGGATGATTTCGTTTTTTGCTTGTGTGGCTTCTTCGCGGCTGGTGACGAATTCCCCGAGCCGGTCAATGGTGGCGGAAATACCATCCTCATTCAATGCGCGAACGGACGCCATCATATTCGGAATATCGGTTCCAGCAACGACTTTTGCAGCGCCCAGCTGAAAGCCCCATTTTTTAGCACCGCTGTTCAATAGCCGGTTATTGGATAATGCGATAAAAAAACTCCTTGTGATTCCCATTACTAGCCCTCCAGTAAAATAAAATATCCATGGCAATCCGCTCCCGAATAGGAGCGGATCTAAGCGTGAATCAACCCAGTAGAACCAGCGGGTGCTGAGCTTCTGCAAGGGATCGTTCTCCGTGTGGCTAGAGCATATCATAGAAATGACTGAAAATAAAAACAACTATTGAAATAATTATATTTCTTATTGTCTACCTTCCACTTATTGGGTTTTCATAAACAAATTATTCAAAAAAGTTTTTCTAGAAAATGAAAATCCTGTCTTTTGAATGAAAAGAAAGCCTTTGTAGCCGCAACGGACAGGCAAAAGGTGTAAAATAGGCGGTATGTGTTTACAACTATTTGCCATATACGGAAGGAGGGCTTGCAGATGAGGGCATTAGCGAAAAAAGGATTCACTTTATCTGTACTTATTTATGCCATTCTTCATTTCATCCATTACTTCTATGCCAATTCATGGACCGAGGTGCTGTTGCCGATTGCCGGCTTATTCAGTTTGGCGTTTGCGTTCGGCGTGCTGCCGCTTCGCAAGTTGCAGCTGCAGACATTTCTCACAGTCACTGCAATCGGCGTACTGGCGGCGACGAGCCAGAATTTCTGGCAGGATCTGGCGTCAGCGCTCGTCCAGATGAAAAGCCTGATTGCCTTATTGCTGATTGTCCCGATGATCAGCTGGGTGCTTAGGGAAGAGCCCTATATAGAAGAGATTATGAGCTTCGGCAATAAATGGCTGAACAAGAGCCAAACGTTTTACGCAGGGCTGATGGGGATGACGCAAATCATTTCGCATTTCCTGTTGTTCGGGGTCGTGCCGATGATGTACAGGTTCATCGATTCATTTTTGAAAGATCATAAAGACGAAGCATGGGAAAATTACAAGGGCACAGCGATTCTCCGCGGCTTCGCCTTGTCGACCATGTGGGTCATCAGCATTCCGAGCTTCATCTTCGCGGTTGGGGCGATGGATGCAGTGTTATGGAAGTCGATGCTGCTCGGCCTCGGCGCAGCCATTGCCGGGACCTTGCTGTCGGTGGCCTTTGCGACGGCAGATGAGAAGCGCTACGGCAAGGATTTTTCGGCCGTGCTGACGAACGAAATCGATAAAGCGGTGGCGAACTCCCGAAATGCGGGCAGCTGGAATAAAGACGTAGCGGAATTCGCTTTTCTGTTCATCTCGCTGTTTGGCACGATTTTCATTCTCCACGAATGGACGGGGGCTGACTTTCTTGTCGTCATCCCGCTCGTCATTCTCGTCTGGACCTTCCTGTACTTTCTGCTCAAGAGACGGACAGGAAACTATGCGCGGGAAGCGGCGATTTATTATAGAGAGGGCGTATCGAAACAAGCCCAGCAGTTCAGCATCCTGCTCGCTGCTGGCTTGCTGATTTATGCGCTCAATCAATCGGCAGTCGGCGATTATGTCATCGGGGCGATGAATTATTTGACCGGCCATGTGCCGTTTTTGAACTTGTTGTTCCTGATTCCGTTTATCGTCATCTTCCTGGGCTTTATCGGGCTTGGGCCGCTGCCGGTCATCGTTCTCGTGACAGGGGTATTGGAATCGGCGGTCCTGCCGTTTCCGCCCGAACTGATCGTGCTTGCGGTGACCTCGGGAAGCGTCATCTCGATCATCCTGTCGCCGTTTGTCATGCCGGTGATCATCTTAAGCAGCGTCAATGGGCTGAGTGGCATCCGCAATGGCTTGCGCTTCAATTTAAAATTCGCCATTGCTTTTTATATCATGATTCAAGTATTCGTTCAGACTTTATTGTATTTCTGGAGTTGAAAAAATGCCCGAAGAACCGACCGGTTCTTCGGGCATTTTTGGGTCTTCATTGAAAACAGAGTTCTTTTGTCATATAATTTAGAAAATATAGAAAAGGGAGGCTGTCTAATGTTCGAAAGGCTATCGATGCCTTTAAGGTCAAGTCAGGCAATTGAAGGCTGGACCGTCACCCAGGCGTGGTCACGGTGACGTTCTTGGCACCGGAAAGCTATTTGAAAAAAGCGGGCTTATTCGACCTTGCGAAAGCGCAATATGGATAATAGGAAACCCGCCATTCAAGTGCTGAATGGCGGGTTTTTGTTCACCTGTCACGCTTGCGGCGCATGGATGTCCCAGGACAATTTCAATGAATCGGCCAAATACTCGGCAGCCTCGGTGGCTTCAAAATTATCGACTTGAAACTCTGAGTGGTTGGCTGCATAAATCGATTGGCGCTCGCGGAAAAGCTGCTCCATCTCTTGTAAGGTTTTATCTTTCAAAAGCGGCCGTGTTTCTGTCAGTACATGGATGCGTTCTTTCCAGGAATCCCAGGAAATATCGAAAAACAGGACGATGCAATTGGCCAGGCAATAATTGCGGTTTTCTTCCTTTAGAAAAGCACCGCCCCCGACAGAAATCACGAGCAACGGTTGGCTGCCGAAAGCCTGGATCAGTTCGCGCTCTTTATCGCGAAACGCTTTTTCCCCGTAGGTCTTAAAAATTTCCGGGATCGGCAAGCCGAATGCCTTTTCGATTTCTTCATCGATGTCAATAAAATCGCGGTAAAGCCGGCGTGCCAGTAATTTACCGACTGTCGTTTTTCCGGCTCCCATAAAACCTGTGCAGACGATGCTTTTCTCACGGACGGACAAAGGGAAATTCAACGCAACCACTCTCTTTCTGTTTTGGATATTGTAAGTTTTCACTTCACCACTTTACCGCACTGCATCGACGAATTGAAAGAGGAAAGTGAAAATATAAAGAACGTCACACTGCAGTTTGGTGGATCATTGGCAGGAGATAAAGGGTAAGAGAAAAAAAGGAGGGATAGGATGAGCAGCACATACATATTGAGCGGATCCTATGCGACTGCTGAACAGGCGGGTATCACGCTTTGGGAATTAGAATCTGCAACAGGGAAATTGACAAAACAAGCAGAGGCAGCGGGGGTGGAGCGCCCTTCATTCCTGGCGGTCCATCCCAATGGCACCAGCTTTGTCGCTGTCAGTGAAACAGGCGACGGGGAAGTGGTCGCTTATTGGTTAAACCCCCAAAAAGGCTTGATTCAAGAACTGAACCGCCAAAAAGCGGGTGGTGACCATCCAGCCCATATCACGATCGATGAAGACGGGCAATGGGCGGTTTCCGTCACGTATTCAGGAGCACATGTGACGGTTCATCCGCTTTCTGCGGACGGGTCGATTCGTGAAATGACCGATTCCAAGCGCCATAAAGGAAGCGGGGCGAATCCAGATCGCCAAGACGCCGCCCATCCGCATTCGGCTTTTCAGTTGCCGGGAACGAATCGCTTTTTCGTCTCCGATCTCGGAATGGACGCAATTGTCCGCTACCGTCTTGAACTTCATTCAGGAATACTTGAGCAGGAAGCTGTGACCAAGACGGCTCCCGGTGCAGGACCAAGGCATCTGGCGTTTCATCCATCCGAAAATTTCGCTTACGGGGTGAATGAGCTCGATTCGACCGTTTCCGTTTATGCGCTGGAAAGCAAGGGCTTGAAAGAGGTACAGAACATTTCCGCACTGCCGGAACATTTCACAGGAACTAATACTTCCGCTGAAATCGCCGTATCGGGAGACGGGCGCTTTGTCTATGTTTCAAATCGAGGCCATGACAGTATAGCCGTGTTCCGGGTTGCAGAAGGCTTGCTGGAATCGGTCGGCCAGGCGGATGCTGGCGGAGCGGGGCCGCGGCATTTCACGCTGGTGCCTAACAGCCCGTGGATTGTCATTGCGCATGAAGAGTCGGGAACGATCGCCGTCAAGAAAATAGGCGAAGACGGGCTGCCAGGCGAGACAGCCGATAGTGTCGACACGGTCACTCCCGTCTGCGTGCGCTTGCTGAAATAACAAAAGACAGAGCCGAAGCCCTGCCGATTACCAATCAGTTTGCGTTTTTTCCATCAGCCCAAGTTCTTTCAATAGCCGGACTGCTGGGCTATCCTGATTGCTTTCGAACGCTTTTTCCGTACATTCGGAATGCGGCGGGTAATTCAATTCCTGTGCATGGCCAAGCGTCGATTCTTCCAGAAAATTCGTCGGGTCGGATTCTTCGAAGCAGGACGGTGCGATAAACGTGCGATGTGTATGTTCAAGCACGATCCGGCTTTCTGTGGAAGGTTCGTTTTCCTGAGGCATGAAAAACCAGGCAGCCGCAGCAGCAACGAGTACCACTACGGCCACTAGGACTAGCGGTTTGCGTTTCATCCTTCCGCCTCCTCGACGAGGATCTCCGCATCGCGGACGATGTCTTCAACTGGGGGGTTCAGGCCGTCATAATCTTTCATGATGACGCCTTCGTGGTCGATCAAATAAAACGAAGTGCCATGGATGACTTGATCGTCATCTTGCGGCTTCTGGGCAATCGCCTTGAAGTTCTCAAGCGCAAAGTCGGCGATCTCTTCTTGGGAGTAGCCCGTCAGCAGATGCCAACTGGTCAAATCGACATCGTAGCTTTCCGCATACGATTTCAAGGTTTCCGGCGTGTCGACGGTCGGGTCCACGCTGAATGAAACAATCTCCACATCAAGCCCTTGCGCTTGAAGCTCTTCCTGGACGCCTTTCATATTCGCCATCATCGGCAGGCAGACAGTCGTGCAATTGGTGAAGACAAAATCAGCCAGCCAGACTTTTCCTTCGAGGTCGCTGGATCCGAAATCTTCATTATTATGGTCAGTGAAAGTGAATTCTTCTGTTTCCCAATTCAATGGGTCGTCAATGCCTTGGCCGCAGGCAGCCAAAAACAAGATGCCAATCAGCAAGAGGCTCAGTAAATAAGTTTGGGCTCGCAAAAAATTCGCGTCCTTTCTATGTTGAAGCTAGTCTTTCTTTAGCCTATTCCAAACCGTGCCTGACGACAAGCCGTTAGATTACGAAAAATATGAAGACATTGCGACATTGAGGCCGTTTGTGGAATTTCTTGGCAGCGATCGGCATCTTAACAAGGACTTTACATTTCAAATGTAGAATAGAAACTAAACTTGGTTTTGGCCAAAAGGAGGCGCTGCATGGAATTTTTGTTGAATACATGGACAAAAGAACGGTTGCAAGCTTTTCATGGAGGACAAATGGTCGATGGCTATTTGTATTTCGGCGCACATGCATTTGGGGAAGAAACTACATTTTCGGTTTGGGCTCCTGACATTGAAGGCATCAACGTAGTCTGCGTGAACCCCGAGACGGAAGACACATCCACTTATCCGTTAGAGCAGCATCCGCATGACGCGAGCATATGGGGAGTGAGCATCCCGGAAAATTTGGAAGGCCAACTTTATGAATATGCACTTCGGACGCCAAGGGGCGAAGTGCTATGGAAATCGGACCCGTATGCACGGCAAAGCGAGAAACGGCCGTTCACCAAATCGATCGTCTCGGGTCCCGAAGAATACGCTTGGCCGCTTGAAGTCTTGAAGCGCAAGCAAACGATCAACGATAAGCATCTGGAACGGGCGATGGCCATTTACGAAGTGCATATCGGTACGTGGCGACGCAAGGAGAATGGGGAATTTTATACGTACCGTGAAATTGCAGATCAGCTGATTCCGTATGTTATCGAGATGGGCTTCACGCATATTCAAATTTTGCCGATTACTGAACATCCGCTTGATGAATCCTGGGGCTACCAGACAACGGGTTATTTTTCGCCGACAGGACGTTACGGAACAGCCGAAGACTTAAAGTATTTTGTCACATCCTGCACAGAGCATGGCCTCGGCTTGTTCTTGGACTGGGTCCCCGGCCATTTTTGCGTCGACCAGCACGGATTGGCGAATTTCAACGGTCAGTTGCTTTACGAAGAAGCACGTGAAGAGCGCCGCATGAACCCGGATTGGGGCACCTTGAACTTTGATATCAATAAAGGCGAAGTGGTGAGCTTTATCTTGTCGAGTGCCCATTATTGGCTGGAGGAATTCAAATTCGACGGCTACCGGATGGATGCGCTCGTTAATCTATTGTTCATCCCGAATATCAAGGAGCGCCCGCATAATGCGGAGGGGGCGAATTTTCTCAGAAAGCTGACGGCTAGTTTGAAGCTCCATTATCCGGAGA